>JAFLUJ010000356.1 GCA_022511485.1 Oscillospiraceae bacterium
ATGATAGAGGTAAGATCAAAGCCATGAAACAGCTTTAACGCTCTGATGATCTTTGCTGCCAGCGGAAGCACTGCTGCTGAGCAGATAGATATTGAATGCCGGAAGTTTCCGAATCCCCGCTTTTTGCAGCCGCCTATCACAAAAAGGATTATCATAACACTTTGTGCAAGCATTGAGGCAGACATAATAAAAAATCCCCAATTATATTTGACCTGCGGGATAAACATCAAGTCATACGGGGTTTTCTCAAAGCTTCTGAAGAAAAAGTGCATCCTGCTGTCGGTAAGCGCTGTTACGATCCCTATCATATCCAGACCGAGAAGTCCGGCATTGACATATGCGGGAATGTCGACCTCGCAGTATTTGCCGCAGAAGCAGTATATAAAGTAAAGAGAAAAAGCCGCGCCCATAACGTCAATTGTATTGACTGCCAGCGCGGCATCGGTGGTTTCCGAAAGTATCACCATTGTATAGCCAATACTGCCCACAAATGATGACATCACCGCTGCTGTAAGCATTGAGCTCACATCATCGCTGTGCTTTGCAAGCATATAGACTGTAAATAAAAATACAACGATTATACTTAATATTTGTATTGTCATAAGAATCGCCATCATACTTCACGCTGCTCCTTAGTCCTGAGACATTCCTCAATCTTGTCGCTGATGCTTATAAAAATATCAGTGAGGGCAGGGTCAAAAAACACTCCCTTATCCTCGGTGATTATCTGCATTGCCTTTTCGTGGGAGAACGCTTCCTTGTAGGAGCGCTTTGAAGTGAGTGCGTCATATACGTCCACAATGGAAAGAATCCTTGCGCAAAGGGGAATATCCTCTCCGGCTATGCCTGAGGGATACCCTGTGCCGTTCCATCTTTCATGGTGGTAAAGAGCCATATCCCTTGCGATATGCAGGAAAGATGTATCGGAATCCTCAATAATCTTCATTGTATCATAGATCTTATCAAATGCGGAGGCTCCCAGCAGTGAGTGATTGGCAGAGTCCTCCACAGAGCTGAAAATGTGCAGGAAGGTATCTCCTCCGATATTTGTATGAGTTTTCATATGTTCAAATTCTTTCTCGTCCAGAACGCTTTCCTTTCGCAGGACAGAGTCATTTATGCCTATTTTTCCTATGTCATGAAGTGGAGCTGCTCTTACCAGATCACGCTTATAGGATGGAGTAAGTATATCCTTGTACGGATCAAGCTGTGAGAGCTCGTCAAGGAAGATGGAAAAATACCTGGTGGTGTTCTTGATATGACCGCCGGTAGTTCCGTCACGGGATTCAACAAGCTCGGCGAAGCAGTAGGACATAACATCCTGGAGACGTTCGATAACGGCAGTTTTCTCGTCCACCATTTCTTCCAGATGATGACGGTATCCGCTGAGCTCAAGCTGCGTCTCGATACGGCTGAGCATTATTGCAGTGACAAAGGGCTTTCTGATGAAGTCCACAGCGCCAAGCTCCAGACATCTGAGCTCCATGTCCGCGTCCACCTCGGCTGTCAGGATGATAACAGGGATATTTGCGGTTGACTGATCCGCTTTAAGGGCTGAAAGGACATCGCAGCCGTCCATTTCAGGCATATTGACATCAAGCAGGATAAGATCGGGAATGACCTTGCCCAGAAATTTCAGCGCCTGAGCTCCGGAGCTTGCCAGAGTGAGCTTATAGCGGTCTCCCAGAAGCTTCTGAGCGTATTTCAGATTTGACGGTACATCGTCAACAACAAGTATATGTTTTTGTGCTGTTTCAGACATATTTACAATCATGCTCCCCTACGGGAGCATTACTCCTTCCGCGTATGTTAATGACAAATAATATTTGTATAGCAAACAATGCTTACGACGGCTTTGTGCGTCAAAGCACAAAACACGCAGTCTGAAGCTTTCCGGTCTTCAGGCATGACCTCTGACATTACAAAACATACCCATCCCGGGAATAAACTCAGCCGTTACAGCGGCATTGCGTGTATCTCTCCGTCATCGCCGATCACTACCCTTGTCCGTACTTGTTCAGTCTCCACCTTTAATGTAGCGTCATTTATAATAATTTTAACGCCCGGATACATATATCCCTGACATTTTACAGAAAGATGCTGTTTCTGTGCAAGGGCAACATCTATTTCGTCGATACGCTGCCACATTTTTTTAGTCTCCACACCGATAAGGATCTTCTGACGGCAGGCATTGCCAAGCATTTCCTCCTTGTCCTCCGGAAGGGTATGAAGCTCCTTTTTCTTCTTATTAAGGAAGTCTATGACCAGCACTACCTTTTCAAGATCAGCCGTAAGCTTTTCTATCTGCCTGTTTACAGCTTCCTTCTCCTCGGAAAGCAGCGCATTATCTCCTATAGTAAGCAAAGTGGGAGTATAATTTTTTGTTCCTATGCTGGAAGCTTCAACGCTGTTGAGACAGGTATATTTTCCGCCCATCATGCCTCCGCCCTTGCCCTTTGTGGTAAGGAAACCTCCGCAGTAAACGTCACAGACAACAAAGTTAGAAGAGGTAAGATCTCCGTCACAGCTGATATTTGAGTGCTCACAGAAATTTATCGTCACCGATCCGTGAGCCACTACAGTTGAATTGATACAGCCCTTCTTTATCACTATGTCGCCGTCTGCTTCAAGTGTAGCACCGTTTACATTTCCGCCGACGATGATATTGGAGTTCGAGGATATTTTGAATCCCTCAAGGACTTCGCCCTTGATGATTACATCTCCCACAAAGGAAATATTTCCCACAGAAGAGTCCAGATTGCCGTTGATGGTGACAACCTGTTCAATTCCGAACGCTCCGTTTTTGTAGTTGATATTTCCGTCAACGGCGGCAATTATCTGCTTGCCGTCCTCGGTAAGAGAGGTATTTGGTCCAAGACTGAACTGGGCTTTCCTTCCGGTTTTCTGCCTGAGAACTCTTCCGCGGACATCCATACCGGGAGTACCCTCCGTCGGGTGGGTTATATCTGCGATAACATCTCCGGCATATACAGTTCTTACCATACCCAGGTTCTTATAGTCCACGAAGCCGCGCTCGTCCTCAACAGGAGCAGCCGCATTCTGTTTATCGTAATAATATGTAATTGTTCCGTCTATTCCGTTTTCGGCCTTAGTCCATTCGGCAATAGTATATTTATCGCCGTACAGCTTTTCTTTGACGATGCGCTTTATCATTTCCTCATTAATGCCATATGTAATTTTATTAAGATCAAGTGCGCTTTTTATCAGACTTTCGGTGACGTGCTCACCGCCGAATTTTGGTCCGCTGACCGTAACATACGCCTCAGACCCGTTTGAAGCAACTGAGACAGTTACAGTGCTGTGAACAGGTAAATTTACTTTAGTATCAGCCATAAATATCCTCCGGGTTCAAGATGCTTTATCGAACTACAGTCTATCTGCAAACAGACTGCTTTATTGTATTAATTATACAACATTAAGAAAAAAAAAGCAATAGAATATTGAACATTTTTATAAATTTTTAAAAAATATTCTTAAGATTCAAAAAAATGGCAATTTATTTTTGCAGATAAATCATGATTTACACTACTAAAACACTTAACAAATTCCCCATTGCATTTTCACTGATCCTATGCTATAATTATATACAAATTTGAAATTACGGAGCTGAAACTATGCATGAGGATAAAATAATCGCTCTTACCTTTGACGACGGTCCCGGTATCACCACTACGGTGCAGATACTTGATATACTTCAAAAATATGACGTTCCCGCAAGCTTTTTTGTGGTAGGAAACAATATCAGCTCTCAGACTGAGGAGGTAATGCGCCGTGCTGTCAGCATGGGCTGCGAAATACAGAATCACTCCCGCACTCACCGGGATATGACCGTCATGACAGCGGAAGAGATAACCGAAGAGATAAGATTCACCTCTGACAGGGTCAGAGAGGCTGTGGGAAAAGCTCCGGAGTTTTTCCGTCCTCCCTATATTGCGGTAAACGACCTGATGCGTCAGACAGTAGGTTTGCCGTTTATACAGGGCGTCGGCGCGGAAGACTATCTTGACGAAGTCTCCGCACAGGAGCGGTGCGATCGTATCATCGCTCAGGCTGGAGACGGAAAGGTTATCCTGCTCCACGACAAGGAGGGAAACTTCCGCACTGTTGACGCCGTGGAAATGATCATCCCGAAGCTCAAAGCGGAGGGATACAGGTTCGTGACGATCTCCGACTTGTTTAAAGAAAAAGGTATCACTCCAAAAGTGGGAGCAATGTATACCACTGTATTTGAAGAATGGTAAGCAAAAGGGTAAAGACTGAGTCTTTACCCTTTATAGCCTTAAGTTATATCACAGGATCTCACCGCAGCGGTAACATTCGGCAATGTAATCTCTTGGCTGATAGAAAAAATCTGAATTATAATTTGAAATAGCTTTATCTATCCACGAAGAATATACTGCTTTTAATGTTTCAATGACATTTCCGTTGTCGGCGTCCTCGATCAGACGTTCGTAGACCTTGCCAATGTCCCAGTAGCCGGGAGCTTCATACCGGCAGCTTTTTTCATTGTCAAAGCTGCCGGTGGGGATATGGCATATGTTTATAAATTCATCGGCAACACTTGCAATTGGTTCACAGTGAAGAACATCTGCATGGCTGTAAATACGCAAAAGTGTTTTATCTCCAAGCGCAGAAACGACCTCCGATCTTTTCAGTTTACACTGTCTGCCGATAAATTCTATAAGGCTGCACGTATAAAACAGTGCGTTATCATTCTTTGTCACTGACTTCATATCCTTTCATAAACTCAAGCGCCGCAAGCGCTCTTGCGGAGTGAAAGCTTATCTGATGTGTAGGCTTTTTGAATCTGGCAAGCTCCCAGAAAGCAGCTCTTGAAATTTTTTTATCCACAAAGTCCTGCACATAATTAAATATTGTATCGTTTGCCATCGGACCTTCTACAATATCATAATCGTGCGGATTTCCCATGCGGCATGATACAATGAAGTCAAGCCATTCCTCTGTCATTTCAGAAAATACCAGAATTTTTAATGATTCATCCGGAGTGTATCTGTATTCACTTATAAATCCTTTTCCATTAAATCTGGTTGCCCATCGTTTTGCCTGTTCTTGTAATAGTGTACAGTAGAATCCAAAATAAAAATCCTTATGAAATCTTGCAGTTCTGATTTCAGGATATTCGACAATTTCTTTACTTCCATGATACAAAATTATACTGTCCATCTCGTGATCCTTTCGACTAAATAGGTCTTTTTGTAATTATATCATATTCTTACAATTATTTCAAGCACGTAAGATAATAAATTTTAGATAATCATACAAAAGGCTGCGCAGTTTTACGCAGCCTTTCAAGTTTTTATACGTTCTGTCTTTTGACCGGTGTTACCCTTTCACCGCTCCGGCGATAACTCCCTCAATGATATACCGCTGACAGAACAGATAGAAAATTATTATGGGCACGATTGCAAGCACCAGCATTGCCATGAAGCCTCCCCAGTTTACCGAACCGTACGCTCCCTGCATTGCTATCTGTATCGCCACCGGAAGGGTCTTGCTCTGAGTGCCGAGTATCAGATAGGGCAGCAGATAATCGTTCCATATCCACATTGCGTTCAGGATAGTGACCGTTATCGCTGTTGGCTTCATTATGGGGAAGACTATCCAGAAAAATGTCCTGACAGGATCGCATCCGTCAATGTTGGCGGCTTCCTCCAGTTCAAGAGGGATACCCTTTACAAATCCACTGAGCATGAACACCGACAGACCTGCTCCGAAGCCGATATAGACGAAGATTATCCCCACCGGATTGTTGAAGCGTATTTTCGTCACCACATATGTCATGGTATACATCACCATCTGGAACGGTACTATCATGCTGAAAATGAAGACGCTGTATATAGCCTTTGTGAGACGGCTTTTCACCCGCACAAGATACCATGCGGTCATTGAAGCAAGGACAGTCAGTATCACCACCGAGAACACCGTTATAAACAGGGAGCGGAAAAACGCCCATCCTATGCCTGCACTTTTTATCCCGGTGACATAGTTTTCCATACCTGCAAAGGTCTTGCTGTCCGGAAGCTTAAATGGACTTCCCATAATGCTGAATTTGGTCTTGAAGGAGTTTATAAACACTATCAGTATAGGAAACAGAAACAGCGCTGCAAGAACTATCATCAGAATGAACAGGGTGTTGTTGATGAACCGTTTTCTTTCGGTCATCAGCTCTCCACCTCCTTACCTGATGTGAATTTAAGCTGTGCAAAGGCTATCAGCGAGGCTATGAGAAAAAATATCACAGCCTTTGCCTGTCCCACTCCCTGCCAGCCTGCACGTCCGTAGAAGGTGTTGTAGATGTCCAGAGCCAGCATGGCGGTCTTTCGTCCCGGCGCTCCCGCTGTAAGAGCAAGGTTCTGGTCGAACAGCTTGAAGGAGTTGGTCAGGGTCAGAAAGGTACATATCGTCACCGATGGCATAAGCATGGGGATAGTGACGTTTTTCAGGGACTGCCACGAGGTAGCTCCGTCGATCTCGGCGGCTTCGTTCAGATCCCTCGGGATATTCTGCAAGCCGGCTATATAAATTACCATCATATATCCGATAAGCTGCCAGTTGGTGAGGATAACAAGTCCCCAGAAGCCGTATTTCGCATCAAAGCTTATGTCTACGCCGAAATAGCTCAGCACTCCGTTGATGATGAGATTCCAGATATATCCCAGAACGATGCCTCCTATAAGATTAGGCATAAAGAATATAGTCCGGAAAATATTCGTCCCCCGTATCGACTTTGTAAGAGCTGCTGCAAGCAGGAAAGCAAATATATTCACCGTCACGACTGAGACTATCGTAAACAGCACCGTGAACCACAGTGCGTTCAGAAAGTCGTTGTTTGTAAATGCACGGACATAGTTGTCAAAGCCTGCCCACTTTGCGTTTTCCACTGTTGTGAACTTGTTGAAGGACAGGTAAATACCCATCAGGAACGGTATTATAAAAGATACCGTAAACGCCGCAAGAGTGGGCAGAACAAACAAGGGAAAATACTTTTTTATACCCACCAGTCCTTTCAGCCCTACTCGATATTCTCGCTCTCGGTCTTCCATGTGTCGATGACGGTCTGACGTACCTGCTCCCAGTCCATAGTGCCCTGTGCATACTGGAGAAGCGCTGCTCCGAAGTCGTCCTTGAAGGTCTGGCTTGGGAAAAGCGTGAAATTCCATGGGACATTGGTCACGTCATCTCTTTCCATCCAGTTAAGGACTTCCCTTGTGAGAGGATCCTCCGGCTTTTCAGCGTCGGAGAAGGTGTCAAACGGGGCAATAAAACCAAGACTGTGTGTGACGTATTCCTTGCCGCTCTCGCTGGAATAGAGCCAGTAAAGGAAATCCTCGGCGGCTTTCTGCTCATCCTCGCTTGCCTTGGAATTTATGCAGAAGAAGTTTTCCGTACCGATACACAGTCCCTGCGTCTCCTCGCCGGGAACTCCGGTATAAATGGGGAGGTACTTGATATTATCCTCGGTGACAGTGTTTCCGGAAATACCGTTTATCTGACTCCATGCCCAGTTTCCGTTCTGGACCATTGCACACTGTCCCATTGCAAATTCAGCCATGGATTCATCGGTTATCTTCGAGCCTAACATCTTCCGGTCGGTGGTGGAGTTCTCAATATACAGGTCGAAAATATTCTTGAAGTAGTCGCTGCATGAAAACTCTATGACCTTTGTGGCGTCGCTGGTAAGATCAATATTATTTGCCTGAAACTCATAATAGATGGGGAGATTCGCAAGGTGGGTCTGCCAGCGCCAGTCGTCTCCTGCTTTAAGGGAGGTGCAGGCGAATACTCCGTTTATACCAAGGGTCTCCTTTTTGGACTGCATATCCTCAACAAGAGCTTTAAGCTTTTCAAAGCTGTTGACCTCCTCCATAGACGAGAAGTCCACAGCCTTGTCTTCAAGGGCGAAATATCTGTCGGTGATCTCCTTATTATAAATGATACCGTAGCCCTCAACGGTATAAGGGATACCATATGCCTTGCCGTCGTATGTCAGAGCGGCGGACTTGTCGGTAAGATGAGCGTAAAGATCGGTGTTTGTCAGGTCGGCGCAGTAGTCCTTCCAGTTGGCGTATCCTCTCGGACCGTTTATCTGAAAAATGGTGGGAGCTTCGCTTGTAGCCATTTTTGCACTGAGGGTCTGTTCGTAGGTGTTGTTTGCCGCTGTCTCCACAATTACTGTATTTCCGGTCTCTTCGTTGTATTTTTTGACGATCTCCTCATAGGCTGTGGCGATCTCCGGCTTGAAGTTCAGGAATCTCACTGTCTGGGCGGAGGTCTTCCGGGAATCTTCGCCGCCGCTGTTGTCCGCAGAGGCGCTTCCGGAATCCTTTGAACAGGCTGTAAATGTCATAGGAATTGCCATTGCCGCAGCGATGACAAGTGCAAGCTGCTTTTTCATTTATACCATATCCTTTCATTTCCTCGTTCAGTTTCAGAAGACTAAACAAGGCAACACGCACAAATATCGTTGTATACTTTTGTGCGCTTTACCTATATTATTTTCACAGCATTTGAAACTATTCATAAAAAATAAAAATATTTGGATTCAGATGGATTTGCAAGTTTCAAAATCCTTTTATTCAAAAATACATAAAATACTCCATATTTGGTCTTGAAATGGTAAAAGATTTGTGGTATAATGAAAATGATTTTATGAATTAAAGAAAGGAAGTCCTTCAAATGATGGAAATAAAAGTTACCCGTACAACATCTCCCAAGGAAAAGCCCGCTGACGAAACAAAGCTGGGCTTCGGTAAGATTTTTACCGACCATATGTTTATAATGAACTACGACGAGGGTCAGGGCTGGCATGATGCAAGGATCGTCCCCTACGGACCTATCCCCATGGATCCCGCTTCAATGTGCCTCCACTACGGTCAGGCAGACTTTGAGGGTCTTAAGGCCTACAGAACATCAGAGGGCAGGATCCAGCTTTTCCGTCCCGATCAGAATATGGCTCGTATCAACCTTTCCAACGATCGTCTGTGTATCCCTAAGATCGACGAAGCTTTCGCTATAGAAGCCATCAAGACACTTGTTAAGGTAGATGAGGACTGGGTTCCCCATGCAGACGGAACTTCCCTTTATATCCGTCCATACATTTTTGCAATAGACCCCATGCTTGGAGTTCACCCTGCAAAGCACCTTATTTTTGCTATCATCATGTCCCCTGTGGGAGCTTACTACGCAAACGGTCTTGCTCCAGTAAAGATCTATGTTGAGGAAAACTACGTAAGAGCAGTGACCGGAGGAACAGGCTTCACAAAGGCTGCTGCAAACTATGCCATCTCCCTGAAGGCTCAGGAGGAGGCAGAGAAGCAGGGATATGCTCAGGTTCTCTGGCTTGACGGCGTAAAGAGAAAGTACATTGAGGAAGTCGGCGCAATGAACGTGTTCTTTGTTGTAGACGGCGAGGTCATCACTCCCAGCCTTGACAGAGGCTCTATCCTCGGCGGTATTACAAGAAAATCCTGCATTGAGCTTCTTGGTTCAATGGGCTACAAGGTAACAGAGCGTGATATTGAAATAGACGAGCTTATCAAGGCTTATGAGAACGGCAAGTTCGACGAGGCTTTCGGAACAGGTACTGCTGCTGTAATCTCCCCTATCGGAGAGCTGAAATACGGCGACCATGTTATGACTATCAATAACGGAGAGATCGGTACTATCTCTCAGAAGCTTTATGATACTCTCACAGGAATCCAGTGGGGCAAGATCGAGGATACTCACAAGTGGATTGTTCCCATTGATGGTTGTGCTTGCAAGTAAACGATTTTATATTATAAAACTAAATATAGACAAAGTCTATGCTTTAGTCATAGTATACAGCGTGGCTGCCTAGCTGCCTAAAAAGCCGTTCAATACGTTGATTTGGAATTAATACTATATAACATAAGAAGACTGCTGCACCGATTTAATGGTTCGGCAGTCTTTTTATGTTACGGTTTCGTTGTTATACTATATCCTGAATCAAAATATTGACTTTGTCAATATGCTATGTATACGGCAGGCGGCAACAGCCACTTGGGAACAGTATTATTGGCTTGTTTTCGATGTTTTTAACAAATTTATTCCGCATTTTCATTTAAATTTCTTATTGATTTGCCAAATTATTTTTGCTATAATAAAAATGCAACAAATAAAAAGAAACAGTTCATTAAATTCAAAATAAATTAATAT
>JAFLUJ010000357.1 GCA_022511485.1 Oscillospiraceae bacterium
TGGGGAATAACCTTTCTTCAGAAAGGTTTTCCCCAGTAAGAGTACAGAGGTAATGTGCTAAATTATGATTTATAGTCAATTTGTCCCTGCTTGACATATCTGCTGAAAAGGGGTATACTATTATTAGTAAGGTGGTTTTGATATGAGCTATATCCGTTTTCAGGACGTAAGTAAAAGTTTCGGGGGAAATATTGTTCTGGATCGTACAGGCTTTTCCATTGAACAGGGGGAAATATGCGGCTTCATCGGCAGAAACGGCAGCGGAAAAACTGTTATTTTCAAGCTGATGACCGGACTGCTTCTGCCGGATTCCGGTACGATCCTGTTTAAGGATGAAAATCTGAACGCCGGACACCGGTTTATAGAGTCTATGGGGGTTATGATAGAGACCCCCGGATTTATTCCCCATTACAGCGGCATGAAAAATCTGAAAATACTTAACTCCCTGAGCAGCAATCCCGTCTCAAAAGGGGAGATACGTGACCTGATGGAGCGTCTGGGTCTTGACCCGAAAAATCGACGTCCTGTCCGTACATATTCTCTTGGAATGAGGCAAAAGCTGGGAATAATCCAGGCGGTGATGAATAAGCCGGAGCTGCTGATCCTGGACGAGCCTATGAATAGTCTTGATGTTGAATCTGTGGAAAATGTCCGCAGGCTGTTTTCTGAGCTTAACAGCAGCGGGACTACTGTCATTCTGGCAAGTCATATTGCGGAGGATATTGAATCCCTTTGTACAAGAAAATTCGTTATTGATAACTGCAAGGTCAGCGAGGCGGAAAAATGAGATTCATCAAAACAGATCTAAAACGTATATTTACCGAGCCTGCTTTTTTCCTCAGCCTTTTTCTGGGAACGTTGCTTCTTTTCGGAGCAATGGGATACCTGCTTGCTTCAGGAGAAACAGATGGCTTGTACGCCCGCGCTCAGGCTCTGGCACTGCCGTTTGCTGCCCCGCTGCTTGCGGCGATGCCTTATTCGGTGATGATAATGAGGGAAAGGGAAACCAGATATGGTATCCTTATGACCGTAAAGCTCCGGAGATCAGGCTATCAGCTTTACAGACTGATTACCTGCGGTCTTTCCGGAGCAGCTGCGCTTCTTATACCGCATATCATTTTGTTTGCAGCTTGTGCTGTGCCGGAGGGAGCTTCCGTACTTGAAAATGTGGTGGGACTTGTACTTCCCATAACATTCGGCTTCGGATACGGGGCGTTTTCCTACGGTCTGACCTTTGCCAACCGTCAGAGGTACGTTCCCCTTGTAATGCCTCAGGTTTTGTATATGCTGTGTATATATGCATTTCCTCATATCCATCTGGAGAAATTTTATCCCCCTTTGGACATATCTCCGTCAATTTACGGCGGGGAGATCACAGCAGACCGTTTTGTGATTCCTGCTGCCCTTACTGCGGCAGCCTTGATCCTTACTTTTTTTGGTACAGTCAAAGCAAGGGTCAGCGAAGAAGTTTACTAATACTTGATAGTTCAATAATATACGCTAAATGAGCGATGCTCGAAATTTTGCTGACGCAAAACCATAAAACGTCGCGAAAGGAGTGATGCTCCCTGTGGGAGCATGATTAAAATATGAAAAAACTCAGAGGCACAATGTTCAGCCTTTCAGAGCATATCCCGGCGGCAAGATGGTGTCTTGCAATGGCGGTGATCGCTTTTACTGCGGTAGTAAGCGTCTACAAGTACATTGATCTGGCTGATTCGGCGGCATTTTCCTCTCTTGAAGCGCTGTTCCTGATAATAACCGACATTACAAATGTCATTTTCATATACCTTCCCCTGTATCTTTTTGTGGTATGCGGGATAATGTTTGACAGCGGCTTCGGGGGAATTGAGATCCTTCGCTGCGAAAGCCGGCCTGCATGGCTTGCGGGAAAGCTCATCACCTATATCGTGAACACGGTCATTTTCTTTGCGGCAGTGTTTGTGATAAACTATGTAGTTTGTTCCCGGGCGTTTTATTTCAGCGACACATGGAGCAGCGGGTTTGTAAGCGTCAGGGTCATGCTTGGACATTCCGCTCTGGACTTTTCCGCTCCTCCGATCCCGACAGTGATAGGAGCGTCCGCTTCGGTATTGCTGCTTTATATACTTTGTGGGACAGTCAATATGCTTGTTTCCCTGCTTACCGGCAGAGAATCCGCTGCGCTCTTCTTTTCCCTTTTTGCGGGAATTGGACTTGGTCTGCTCAATATGTCGGTAACTTCCAACAGCGGAGCAAGCCAGATCATGCGTTGTATTGTTCTTTTAGCAGTTTCGGCTGCTGTGTATGTGTTTTGTATCTCTGCTGTAAACAAAAAAGACCTGGGTAGTAGTAAGTCTGTATGAAAATATAAATAAAATATTTCAAGCAAATGATTAATGTGTTAAATGTTAAGAAATGCTGCAAAATTGTCGACTTATGCAACGGAAAAGGAAAATAATTCAAGAGAAACAACGGGAAATGACGCAAATTTTCCGGGAAATGAGGGAAATATGCCTGATAATGTCAATCTATTGAAAGTCATTGCCGTATTTGCGGCGGGAGCAATAAGTGTATCAGCTGCATCACGATTTACGGAGGACTATGTAGCTGAAGCAGCCTTCAAGGATAAAACATTGGCAGAAGCGGTCATGCAAAGCCAGCTTCAGGCAGAGCTTAAGAAGGCTGAAGAGCAGGCTGCAAAGGAGCTTGAGGAACAGGGTCAAACCCTCGTAACAACAGTGTTAGAGACCAAACCACCGGTGACAGAACCTCCGCTGGAGATCACTGAACCACCAGATATTTCCATGGAAATTGAAAATACCGTCACAGAGACGGAAATAACGGAAATTTCGGAAATTTTTTCGGAAATAACGGAAACAACGGCTGAAACCACGACTTTTGAGACTGAATCGACTGAACCGGCAGAAGAGGAGATCATCACCGAGTTTACACGGGGAGGATTGCTCCCAACTGACCGAACAGGACTTCCGGTACGTTCAATGTTCACGCTTACAGCTGAACAACAGACGACTATTACCTATTTCCTTATAGATCACTACTTCCTTGACGGGTACAAATACAGTAAGGAAGAGAGCAGACCAGAGCTGAAAGAGAAAAAACAGCTTGCTGCTGAGATGGAATCTGGCGTTATTGAAACGCTGAATATGGTTCTGGGGAATATGAATATGAGCGATATTACCTCCATGCTTTCAGCTGACTATGGCGCTATGGCAGACCAGGTCCGGGAGATACGAGCAGACTTTGAGGGATCCTATAAGGATGCTTATATTTATGGAGAGCATTTTGCTGATCTCTACGACAACAGCCTGAAATACTTTGATCGGCTTATTAAAGCGCTTGAAAACGTGGGAGATACGGCAAGGCAATACAGGGAAGCCACAAATCCGCTGCTTGCGATAGGGCTTCTTACAAGCAGTATCGACAACGTGATAATACCGGAGATAATGGCAGTCCTGGAGCAGTCATTTGATCTGGTAGAAGCTTCTCAGGAGATATTTTTGGAGGGTACAACGGGGACAAAGCTTCTGACACGTCAGGAGGTCACGGATATTATTCTGAATCCTGCGTTGGTGTTGGATACGAATATAGCGGAAAGGTAGATGAAATATGAACGAAAAGGTCGAAATGTTAATAAAAAATATAGAAAAAGTCATTATTGGCAAGGAAATGGCTATCAGACAGGCGATAGCAGCTCTTCTTACGGAGGGACACGTCCTTGTAGAGGACGTTCCCGGTGTTGGAAAGACACAGCTTGCAGCTGCGCTTTCAAAATCGGTAAACGGTTCATTTAATCGTGTTCAGATGACGCCGGATATTATGCCAAGCGATATTACCGGATTCTCTATGCTCAATCGTGAAACCGGTGGATTTGAGTATCGGAAGGGAGCAGCTTTCTGCAACTTTCTGCTTGCGGACGAGATCAACCGTGCTTCTCCTAAGGCGCAGTCATCTCTTCTGGAGGTAATGGAGGAGCATCAGGTCAGTGCAGACGGCGAGACATACACTCTTCCAAAGCCTTTTATGGTACTGGCTACACAGAACCCTGTTGAAACATATGGTACATATCATCTTCCGGAAGCCCAGATGGACCGTTTTGTAATGAAAATAAGTATGGGTTATCCAACTACGGAAGAGGAGCTTGCGATCCTTGACAGAAATGAATATGAGAATCCGATCGCAGGGATATCTTCCGTACTGACTATTGAGGATATTGTTTCTCTCCAGGAACAGGTGAAGCAGGTCAGGGCAGCGGATAATGTGAAAAATTACATAGTATCCATAACCATAGCAACACGAAATGACGAGGGTATCAAGCTTGGTATCAGTCCGAGAGGAAGCATAGCTTTGTACAAATCCTCGAAGGCCTGGGCGTTTATGAACGGCAGGGAGTATATCACTCCTCAGGATGTAAAGGATTGTGCGGTTTGTACTCTTGCTCACAGGATAATGCTGTCTCCGAAGGGTAAATCCATGTACGAAACTCCGGAAGCGGCCATAGAAAAAATATTAGGCAGTGTACCTGTACCGAATGAATGAAAACTTTTATTTATATAATATTAGAAAACGGCATATAGATATTATATAAATTTAATAAAAGGTTAATAAATTTAGTGAATAGTTAAGAAAGAGGAAATAAAATGCTCACAAAGATTCTGCTTTACCTCATTGCGATAGGATTTTGGGTGTTTTTTGCATTATATATGTCTGCCGGAATTGGTTGGGTCTTTGTTTATATTTTTATTTGTGCTCCTATGTTCTCTTTGGTGATGACTCTCATTCTGAAACGTGGAGGTAAGGTTACTCTGAAAGCAGATATAAGCCGAAGTATGCTTTATAAGAGGGAAGCTGCTGTGTTGAGGATCATAGCTAAAAATCGGAGCATATTCCCCGTTCCTGCTATAAAGATCAGGCTTATCCCTACTGAAGGGCTTGAATCCGAAAGCGAAGAAACAAGCTGTGTAGTAAGTATATCGCCCCGTTCGGAGGCGGTTATAGAATTCAACTATAAGGCAGCAGTATGGGGAGTGTATAAAATCGGAGCTGAGTATGCATATATGCATGATTTCATGGGCTTTTTCAGATTCGGACTGTCCTGTGCGGATTCGGTCGTGGAAGTAAAGGTTTTCCCCGATATTCCTGAGATACCAGGGGATGCTCCATTGCTTCGTTCAGCCGCAGAGGCAGCGAAGTTCTCTGATGATAATGAAGAAACAAAGGAAAATGACGGGATTCCGAGATTCGGAGGAATGCCGGGATATACTCACAAGGAATATGCGGAGGGAGATCCTATACGCCGGATAAACTGGAAGCTGTCCTCCAAGCGTGACAAATATATGGTGCGTCTGGACGACGAGATAGAGTCCATACAGCAGACGATAGTCCTTGACGCCTGTGGCGGAGAAAATGTACTGGAAAACTAGCGTGCAGTGGAAGGTATGCTTGCGGCTGCCTTGGGATTATTAAAATGCGGCTTTGAATCTACTGTCTGGTGCAGATTCAACGGAGCATTTACAGAGTTTGAAATATCCGATCCATCTGACGTCAGCGCTCTCCAGACGAAACTCGCAGAATATAGTTTTCTTAACAGTGAATTCAGGGAAGAAAGGATCCCTTTGAGAGAGCTTTCTGAAAAAAGTGATGGAAAGGGTATCCTATTATATACATCATTGTTCAATAAACGACTTGATTCCGAAATTGAAGCTGCATTGGTACAGGGTGTTACATCCGTAGTAATAACCTCTGATTCCTCCGGAATAGGAAATGCATATCAGGTATGGCGGCTTAATGAGGATTACTCAGCTGACATTATACAATCTTAATACAAGCAATACTAACCCTAATTATTAATAGACAAAGTATATTGATAAAGCCGCCTGTACAGGCGGCTTTCACTATGGTTTTGACAGATTGGACGACTTTCCAGACGGCTTACTGTATAGACCAGAAATGCATTAAACGGTTTTCCGGTTGGCTGTGCCGCCTGCCGCTTTCCCGACGGCTGCTGCGCCGCCAACCGCTTTGCGGTACATTTTAAGATGGGAAATAGTATAAATTAGGTATTAGTATTATATTTATCTGAAATTCAGATAATAAAAACGGATCTCTTTAAAAAGATCCGTTTTTATTATCTATGTTATTTATTAATATTACTTGTCCTTATTTCATTCAAGAATATTGCAAAATTATTGGCTATATAATTATAATACTGATAAAAATCTACATTAAATATGATTGAATTTTCTATCTAATTCAGGCAACATCAAGATCAGTCCATTCATATTCAATAAGAACAGACTCAATATCGTCAGTTGAATTATCAGAATTTGTTGTATCATCAGAATTATCGGTATCTGTTGAATTATCTGAATCATCAGGATTTGTTGTATCATCAGAATTATCGGTATCTGTTGAATTATTTGAATCATCAGGATTTGTTGTATCATCAGAATTATCGGTATCTGTTGAATTATCTGAATCATCAGGATTTGTTGTATCATCAGAATTATCATTATCTGTTGAATTATCTGAATCATCAGGATTTGTTGTATCATCAGAATTATCGTTATCTGTTGTATTATCAGGATTATCGATATCTGTTGTATTATCAGAATTATCAGAATCTGTTGTATCGTCCGGAGTATCAGAATCTGTATCTGCTGTGCCGTCTAACGAAGAATCATCAGAATCATCTTCATCTTCGACTATAAGCGGTTCAATTTTGAACGTAAGGGATACGTCTATGATGTCATCATTAGTCCATTCGGCATCTGATGAAGCCTGACCATGGATCTTAAAGTACCCTTTTGTTGTTATATCTGAACCGGCAGGAAGTACAAGCACATCCTTAGATATTTTGTTATTTGAAAAAATTATTTGATTTTCGGTATCAGAATAACAGAATCCGTAGTGACCTTTCAGGTTTGAAGCTTCAAGGTACATAAAGATCGATTTGACGCCCTCATTACCCTTTAGTGCCTCTGATGAAAGTTTAACACTTTCAGATGTTGTTACACAAACCTCAGCAACGATCTTTACATCACAGTTGCTATTGTTGATGATAGTGTATTCCGGACTTACAATATCATCAACAAAGACGCCGTCAGGCGTAGAAACGTTCAGGTTATATGGGTTTATCATAATATATATTGATGATGGAAGAGTTACGTTAATTATGGGAGCTATGTCTAATATATCTTTGTCATCATCTTCAGTGTCTTCAGTATCGGTATTTTCGATATCGGTATTTTCGGTATCAGTATCTTCTGTATCGGTATCTCCTGTCGTTTCATTTTCATCTGTTAAATTTCCCTCTGAATCAGAGTTTTCAGAATCACTGTCAGGATCCAATGTTTCATCAGTATCAGGTATTTCATCTCCTAAGGAAGGTTCATTATTTTCATCATCACTATCAGGTGTGTCTAAAGAAGAATCATGATCGTTTTTGTTGTCATCGTCATTATCTGAATCTGAAGTATCATTATCAGAATTTTCATTGTCCGAATCTGTATTATCAGCATTATTATTATCATCGTTTTCATCGTCATCGTCGTCATCTGGTACATAATCTTCAAGGATCTCGTCATCATCGTCATCGTCGTCATCCGGTACATAATCTTCAAGGATCTCGTCATCATCATCCATCGGATAATCTATTGTGAAATCACTGTCGAACTCTTCACCAGGTTCAGTGTAATCAAGCTGGGGAAGTTCTTCATTATTAGGATCAAAATAGCCATCATTATATCGGTCATTATTAACGTTATTATCATCGGATGTGTTGTCAGGATCTGTAGTTTCGTTATCGCTATCGGTTGATTCACTGTCAGAATCTGTAGTTTCGTTATCAGTATCGATTGATTCGTTGTCAGGATCTTTAGTTTCGTTATCGTTATCGGTTAATTCGCTGTCAGTGTCGGGAGTTTCATTATCGGTATCGGTTGATCCGCTGTCAGGATCGGTAGTTTCGTTATCGTTATCGGCTGATTCACTATCAGGCTCTGTAGTTTCGTTATCGGTATCGGTTGATTCGTCATCAGAATCGGAAGTTTCATCATCGGCATCGCCGTTATCGGAATTATCGTTATCAGCGTAACCGTTATCAGTATCGCTCTTATCGGTATCAGTGGATTCACTGTCATTATTATCAGCTTCGTTATTATCTCCGCCATCGACAATGGGAGGAGCTTCCTGCGAAACATCTTCCTCTGTAGTATTGCTGTCGGGATCGGTGGAAGATTCTCCGCCGCCGTTAGAAGATGTATCCTCAGGGATCATATCCATATTGCTATTATTTTCGTTTTGATTCTGATCATCGGGATCAAAACGAGACTCAGATCCGTTATCATCGGGAAGCTCATTGACGATTCCAGCTTCGCCGGAGGTATCGAACCCATTTATATCATAATCAGCGAAAGATGTCAGAGGCATTACAGCGCAAGCGGTAAGAGCGATGACCGATGCGATTGCTCCTTTAAAAAGTCTTGTTACTTTTTTCACTGACCGACACTCCTTTCATAGAAACATTTATTTAAAAATAAAGATAATTATATCAAAAGATATTTTTAGTTAAGCATAGTATATCACTGCCATAAAATTAATTCAATAATAATTGTTGTATAATATATTATTATTATGTTAATGATAGGAATCAATTGCAGTGCGATTGAAATCGTAATTATTTTGAACAAATATAGATGAAATATTAACGATACAGAATTGCTTAATAATTTTACATGGAAACAAGCGTGATTATGAATGGAAATTTACTTCTATATTAATAAATATATATACTATCATACCGGGATGCTTCTCGGAGTGCTCGAGACAAGTGCAAAGAAATTAATTAATAGTTAGGAATATGTGTATAAATATGCGCAAAACATAGATAATGTGTTGAGATGGTTTACGCTGTTTTTTCTATGTAAGGATTGTAGTAAGTCCGTTAATTGAAATGCTTGGGTCATCAAGGTCAATTACAAGACATCTTCTGCCGCCGATGACACTTGTCCGAACCTTATCAGTTGCATCCCGGCTGATATTTATCGTTATCTCCGGAGTTGCAAGAACGGTTTTTCTGTCTATGAGATTTTCAGCGGTAAGTCCTTCTGCGTCTCCGACCTTTTCTTTGAAAACCGCAGGGAGAGCTTCTAATTTTTCACTGCTGACCCCGGCATCGGAAAGGATGATATGCAGCTTGTTGTCATCAATAATTGGAAGCTCGGTCTCGTTGCGGGAGCTGTCAACGATCTCCCGCAGAGCGTCATTTACCTGTGTGATAACAGTGTAACTCAGCTCGTCAGCAACAACATCGGTAAGGATCTGGTGGAAATGCTCTCTTTCACCTTGGCAGGACATGGTAAATCCACAGCCAAGAACGTCCTCAACTACAGATATGTTAGGCTTCTTGGGAGTTTTTGTATAGTACATTACACTATTGACATCGGGACTTCTGTCACTGAAAATGGGATAAAGGAATCCGTCTGTGGGAGCGCGGCTCACTATCAGGTCGGTGTTGGCTTTTTTCACGATGACGTTTTTCTCACTGTCAAACATAAGACCGTCGTCTCCGGTGCAGACAGGACATATTGCTGTAACAATAAAATTGTACTCCTCGGGGGCATTGTCCAGAGCTTCGTCATTTTTATCACGGGTCATGATACTGTAGCTGCATGATCCTATTATAATAGTATATGCCATTTCGTATTCCATGTTATTGATGATACGGGTCAGCAGACGGTCGTTGGAGACCTCGTCCTCCAGCTTGTTTTTCATAGCAGAGTACAGATCGATTTGAGCGCCATTCTCCTGATATGCCTCCCGGGGAAATTCATATTCAGTAAGGTTCTTTCCGACACTCCCTCCCAGAACCTTTTTAAGCGATTCCATCATTACTGCTCCTTCGTCCTCCGGAATAAGGGCGTACAGCTTATTATCCTTGCAGCGAAGATTTTTCTGAGGATCTACATAAGCAGACACTATCCGGTTAAGGGTGAAAAATCCGCTGGAATCGGTAAAGTTCTTTTTTATCTCAGCTACTTCCTTTTTATTCATAAGTGATTTTCCTTTCTATTATAATTATTCAGTCAGCTAATGGCGTTCACGTTGTTGATCGTGTACGCCATTGGTGGTTTGCAATACAGTATTGGTTTTTACGATAAT
>JAFLUJ010000358.1 GCA_022511485.1 Oscillospiraceae bacterium
GAATAACCTTTCTTCAGAAAGGTTTTCCCCAGTAAGAGTACAGAAATAATTTGCCGAATTATGATCTACATTATTGTTCACGATATACTGCTCATGAAACTACCCTGTGCAACAGCCCGATTTTTGTATTACTAAAATCTGAAATAAAGGAACGGATTATAGGTTGCGTCCACGAGGTAGGAGGTACATAACAGAAGGACACAAGCCACCGCCACAGAAACAGCATAAGAGTATGCCTGTTTCTCTTTCTTTTTGAAATATGCCATGAATTTCCTGAAAAGATTAGTGGAGGCAAATATACACAACAGATAGATAAGAGCATTTGAGGAGAATATATACGCCGAAGTGCTGTCGGAAAGCACCCCTCCCCCTCCAAACATTGCAAGGATATAACGTCCTGCATCGCTGAGAGTATCCGTATCGAACAGTACCCAGCCGAACACCGCTATAAGGAACGTATACAGCATACTTACCGCCGCCGGAAGCTTCTCCAGTATCTTTCCCCAGCCGGCACGCTCTATTATTATGAGAACTCCGAAATAAAGACCCCATATGATAAAGTTCCAGCTTGCTCCGTGCCATAAGCCGGTGAGACCCCACACTATCAGCAGGTTGCGGAAGGTCTTTCCCCTGCCCTTCCGGTTTCCGCCGAGAGGGATATAGACATACTCCCTGAACCATGTGCCGAGAGTGATATGCCATCTTCTCCAGAATTCGCTTACACTTTTTGAAAGATAGGGATGGTCAAAGTTCTTGGGGAAATTAAATCCCAGCATCTTTCCCAGTCCCACAGCCATATCCGAGTATCCGGAAAAGTCGAAGTATATCTGGAATGTGAACGCAAGTATCCCAAGCCATGCAGTAGCAACGCTGAGCTCGCTGTAATCCATCGCCTTGACCTGGGTCCATATAATTCCGATGTTGTTGGCAAGGAGAACCTTTTTCGCCAGACCCTTTGAGAATTTCCCTATGCCCTCGCTTATCTTGTTGATGTTGACCGTGCGGCTGTCTATTTCCTTGGCAACGTCCTCGTAACGGACGATAGGACCGGCAACTATCTGCGGAAACAGCGTCACATATGATGCAAAGCCTATGAAGCTTTTCTGCACATTGATATTGCGCATATAAAGGTCAATGGTATAGGACATGGACTGGAATGTGAAGAATGAAATTCCTATAGGCAGAGCGACCCTGTCCTCACTAAGTCCGAAATTGAAAATATTCTTGTTTATCGCTTTGTTTACAAGGATGACCGGATTCGTAATATCCGACCGGAAGATCGAATTTATGGTGTCGAAAATAAAATCGCTGTATTTGAACACCGCCAGCAGACCGATATTCATGCAGACGGACACGATAAGGCAGACCGTCCGTATCCTTTGGTTGTCGTCATATCTATGCATAAGACGTCCCGCTGTGTAATCTATCAGCGTGGAGATTATCATTATTACGACATAAAACGGCTCTCCCCATGCGTAGAAGAAAAGTCCGGTGGCAAGGATAAACAGATTCCGCACCGGGATAACAAGAGCCCTGTCTCCTCCAAGAGGTATCGTTATCTTGTTGGGCATGAAAATATATAAAACAAGCACTATTGGCAGAAAATAGTATAAAAATGTCAGGCTTGAAAAGACCATTTTATTATCCCTCTCCGTCAGAATGTGCAGAACTTGACGTCAGTACATTCCGGTAATTTTTTACAGTATCATAAAGCTCCTGTCTTGTCATAATGGTGTTAAGAATATCCACCATGCCGGTGACGGTCAGTCTTTCCGGCAGGTCAAGCTCTGAAAGGAGCTTCCGTCTCATTTCGGAGGAATTTTCTCCCCCGCTCAGTCCCAGCTCGTAAAGGTCAAGACGGGTAATAGGATCAGCGGGCTCTTCTGTATGGTCAGCGGTTATACCGGCTTTCCGGAAGGCTTCAAGGATGATCTCCCCGTCAATGCCCTCAACTCCAAGCTTCCCTTCCTTTGAAGGAGCATCCTTCCGCCGTTCCTTTCCGAAAATATCGGGGACGTAAACATTTATTATCCTGCCCTCATGGACAGCTCCCTTGATATAGGAGCGTATTTTGAATCCCGCCGAATCCGAATCGGTAAGGATTATTATCCCCGTTGTTCTGGCAAAATACCTTATAATTTCAAGAGTTTCCCTGTTTTTGAAAATGTTAAAGCCGCCTGTGGGGATTATGACCCCGTCAATTACCGAGGAAAGCCTGATCTTGTCGTACTTTCCCTCTACTATAACAGCTTCCTTGACCTTAAGCATAGCTCTTGCCTCCATAGGACAACATCTTTACTATTGCCTCTTCAAGGAGTATCTGATTATCCGTTCTCGAGGACTTCATCGCCGCATCGGTGTCCGCAAGTATTCTCATGCAGTTTCTGAGATGGGGCATGGGAATTTTCTGGACGTCCCGGAAAGCATTGTCCACCCTGAACAGCATATTTTTCGGATAGCCGAAGTCCTCCTTTACATTGGCAGGAGTTTTCCGGCAGGAAATCGCCGCTCTTGCCCTGTACAGGTCTACCATATTTCCCGTGACAGCATAAAGAATGGATATGGGTTCGATTTTCTCCTCGGTAAGGTCGTTCAGAAGCCGCAGGGCAGTCCTTCTGTCCATCCGGCATATTGCCTTTGCAAGGTCAAAGGTGGTAGTCTCTATCTGTCTTGGAGAAAGCTCCCGTATAATATCGGTGGTTATTTCGTTTCCCTCTGCGTATGATGTAAGCTTGTGAAGCTCATTTTCAATAAGCAGGGTGTTGCAGGAGCACTGCACAGCCAGAAATTCCGCAGCCTCCTTCGAGATGCCGCAGCCTGCCTTTGAAGCCTTAGCCATTATCTCCTTTGCCAGAGCAGCGGGAGACTTCAAAGCAAAATTGCACACCCCTCCCACCTTTGAGACAGCGTCCATAAGCTTCTTATTTTTAGCAGTGGGATATTTTTTTCCGTCGGTGACATCCACCGAGGTGTAGTAAAATACCAGTATCGTCGTCTCGGGAAGATCGCTGACTATCTCCGTAAGACGTTTAATTGTATCGGCAGTAAGACCTTCCGCATTAAGATCGCAGACCATACAGCAGATGTAGTCCGCGAAAAACGGCAGAGCTTCACAGGCGTCGGAAAAGGTGTCAATGTCAAAGCTTTTGCCGTCAAAGCTGTGGAGATTACAGGTCTCGTTGTCCTTATCCACAGCCTTTGAGGCGATCTTTTTTGCATACGCCTCCACAGCGGCGATGTCCTTACCATAGAAATAATACGCTCTTTCAAACTGTCCGTTTTTTATCGCCGTTTTCAGACTGCTTTCAGTTATCTCCGCCATAACATTCTCCTTATCAGATCAGTCTATTGCTGCCGAACGTATAGTTCCGTCAGAAGCTATAACCATTTTCACGCTTTCGCCGATGTATATATCCTCATCCTTTTCTGCCACTATCCTTGCGCTGTCGCTCAGAGCTGCCATTATACCGGCGCTGACGTCCGTGCTGGGGTCAGCTCCGGAGTATCTCACCGCCGCAGCGTATTCCCTGTCCTCTGCTCCGGAGAAACCGGAGCAGTAAAACAAAATGTCATCGCCCAGACAGCTTACCGTAAATGTCTCATCATCTATAAAGCTGACGGTGTATCTGTCAATTTTAATTTCACCGGGAGTATGATATTTTCTTATACTCTTATTTAATGAATCCTCCGGAATAAGCACTGTACTTACCTGAAACAGGTCAAAAGCCTCCATGTAGACCGGAAATGATGTGTCCGCTCCATCAGTCAGTATCAGCGTATTGATCTTATAGATACCGTTCCTGTTCAGATATTTCACCACCGCAGAGGAAGCCTTTCCGCTCTTTGTCAGGTCAATGACGGACGCGCTTTTCTTGTCGTGTATGACAGCGGCAGAGGAGCTTCCGTTCTTTATGACTGCCACAGTGATGTTTCCATCCGGAACGATCCGGTATACGTTTATTGAAATGACAGAGAAAAGGAGTATCGTTACCGCCGCAAAAGAAGTCACATCTGCCTTTCTTGTCCTCAGGAAAATAACTGCTATCAGGACTGCCGCCGCAATGGCCGACAGCCTCGCAACATCGCTTCCAAGAGGGATATAGGAAAAATGAAGTCCTCCGATAAATCGGGAAGCCTCCAGAACTATATCACACAGGAATCCGCATATTTTAAGGACCGGCACGGCAATTACGGAAACACCTCCCGTAAGCGTTACGATCAGACCTCCTATAAGGATCAGTTCGCATATGGGAAGCAGGAGCAGATTTGAAATGGGAGACATGACCGAGACCTCATCAAAATACAGCATTGACACCGGGAAAACCACCAGCGTCACACATAAGGACATTACCGCCGATTTTGCAATAGCTCCAAGCTTATGCTTTTCCTCAATAAGCTTTATTGCCTGAGGAGCGGCAACTCCTATCCCGAAAACTCCCGCCGCCGAAAGCAGAAAGGAAGCGTCCCGGACTGCAAAGGGGTCGGTTACTGTCAGCAGAATTACAGCAATTCCCAGAGAATTGAAGACATCTGACTGCCGTCTGAACAGTCCTGCACCGTACACGATAATAAGCATAACCGCCGCGCGGATAACGGAATTTGACATTCCCGCCAGAAGCACAAAGCATGAGATGGGAACAAGCAGGAGACCGAACCTGCAATATTTATTGATGGGAAGGCGGGATATAAAAAAGCTGAAAAACGCACATATCACCGTCAGATGAACTCCGGACACTGCCATAATATGACCGATACCCGCACGGTACATCAGAGTTTTCTGACTGCTTTCCAGATCGGATTTATCTCCGAAAAGCATAGCCGCCATAACTCCCTGACCGTCCTCGTCCATATATTCGCTGACTGTCTTTATGATATGACTTCTGTAACGATTTACCACAGCAAAAAGGGAAAAGCCTTTTCCCGGCTTGCAGCTTACGTATTTTACATTATTTATCCGGAGATATATCCCCTTTGCTTTATAGTAAGACTGTGAGGAGAAGGTATAGCTGTCCTTCAAAGCTTCGGCAGTGCCAATAAGGCTTACCGGATCGCCGATCTCCCCGCCAAAATCATCTGTGTAACAGATGACCTTGGCGCGAACATCGTCATTTATAACACCGTCTACGATATAGCTTGACTTATCCCCGCTGCGTTCTGTACATTCCCTGATGATGCCGTTTACTTCTACATCGTAGCCGTCGTATTTGACCACATTACGATAAACGGTGACATCACAAATTCCATACAGAAGCATAGCTAAAGCCCCGCTTATCAGGCAGACTGCCGCGCAGATGTATTTCTTTCCCAGAACTGCCGGCATTGCCGCGGAAGTCATCCCAACTGCCGATGCCAGCGGCACACTTACCCCGGAGCTTAAAAATGATGCGAAAAACAGCCCGACTAAATAGGACGAACCTACATAAGCCATTTTCCGCACCATTTTGATCAAGTCCTTTCAATTAACCCATTGTAACTTCGAGCTTTCTGCCGCCCAGAATGTGGAAATGCAGATGATGAACGCTCTGACAGCCGTTTTCCCCGCAGTTTGTTACAATGCGGAAGCCTTCCCCGGCTATTCCCTGTTCTTTGGCGATCTTAGCTGCCGCCTCAAATATTTTTGAGACCACTCCTGAATTTTCCGCGGTTATTTCCGAAGCTCCTGAAATATGCTCCTTGGGAATAACCAGTATATGCACCGGAGCAAGAGGATTTATGTCCTTGAAAGCGTATACGAACTCGTCCTCGTAGACCTTTGTGCTGGGAATTTCTCCTGAAATTATTTTACAGAAAAGACAATCTGCCATAATTTTTACCCTCCGTATAATTTATTTAATGAACCCGGAAACAATTCCGCCTGCCGCTTCAATTGCTTCCTTAGCCTTGGATACGTCTCCGATACCAGCCATTGCGCTGTCGGGACGTCCTCCGCCCTTTCCGCCTGTAAGCTCGGAAACCTTGCGGACGATATTTCCTGCGTGAGCACCGGCAGCGACTGCATCCTTGCCGCATACGCAAAGCAGAGAGCCGCTTCCGCCGTTTACTGCTGCAAGAACAGCCACAGCATCGGAAGCCTTGTCCTTTATCTTATCGCCCATGGAACGGAGAACATCGGGAGCAGTACCTTCAAGGACTGCTGTAATGACACGTACCGAGCCGACACTTTCCGCGCCGTCAAAGAGAGAGTCGAGCTGAGAAGCAGCAATCTTTCCTTTAAGCTCTGCAACCTCCTTTTCAAGAGCCTTTACCTCTCCCGCTGCTGCGCTGCACTTAGCTGCAAGCTCGGAGGGATTGGGAGCTTTTATCGCCTGAGCAGACTTTGTGATAATATCCTTGTAATCATCAATAAGGGAAAGCACTCCTGAGCCTGTTACAGCCTCGATACGGCGCACGCCGGCAGCTACGGAGTTTTCCGAAATGATCTTGAAAAGTCCCAGCTTGGATGTATTGTCAACGTGAGTTCCTCCGCAGAATTCTATGGAGGTATCCGCTACGTTTACTACCCGTACCACGTCTCCGTACTTTTCTCCGAACAGAGCCATTGCGCCAAGCTTCTTTGCCTCGTCGATAGGCATTTCGGTCATGGTAACGCCGATGGCGTCCAGAATGTTTTTATTTATGATGCTTTCAGTCTCCCGAAGCTCGTCCGGAGTTACAGCTTCAAAGTGGGAGAAGTCAAAACGCACTCTGTCGCCGTCCACAAGCTGACCTGCCTGATGAACGTGGTCTCCCAGAACCTTTCGGAGAGCCGCCTGAAGCAGATGTGCCGCAGTGTGGTTTCTCATAATGGAAGCACGTCTCTTTTTATCAACGGAAGCCGTTACCTTGTCTCCAACGGAAACAGCGCCCTGAGCCACTCCCATATGAAGGAAGTGTCCGCTGTGTATCTTCTTTGTATCGGATACCTCAAAGGCAGACATAGCGCTGCTTATCACGCCGGTATCCCCCACCTGTCCTCCGCTTTCAGCGTAGAAAGGCGTTTTGTTCAGGACGATAACAGCATCCTCGCCGTCGTTGGCAGTCTGAACGCTTTCTCCGTCCACGAAAATCGCAAGGACTTCCGCCTGCTCCTCCATTGAACTGTAGCCTGTAAACTCGGTGGGAGCAGTCTCAACGGAGAGTGTGCCGTCCTCCCATGATGAGCCGGACTTGGCGTCATGGTCGTCACGAGCCTTTTTCTTCTGCTCGTTAAGGCACTCGGTATATCTTGCGGTATCCACCTCAATGCCCTTTTCCTCGGCAATTTCGATAGTCAGGTCAATGGGGAAGCCGTAGGTATCACTGAGCAGGAACGCGTCATCGCCGGAAAGCTTCTTTCCGCCTGCGGAAACCACAGCATCCATCTTCTCGGTGAGGATCTCCATACCCTTGTCGATGGTCTTGGCGAAGGTCTCTTCCTCGCTTCTGATAAGCTTCTTGATGTAAACCTTTCTTTCTTCAAGCTCAGGATAAGCGGAAGCGTTTTCAGCGATTACTGTATCAACGACCTCGTAAAGGAAAGGCTTTTCGATGCCAAGCAGTCTTCCGTGACGTGCAGCACGTCTCAGGAGACGTCTTAAAACATAGCCGCGACCGTTATTGGAAGGAGTAACGCCGTCTCCCACCATGAAGGTAGTGCTTCTGATATGGTCGGTGATAACACGGAGGGAAACGTCCTTCTTTGCGTCTGTCTTGTACTCCACACCTGCAATTTTGCTGATGTGAGCCATGATATTTTTAACGGTATCCACCTCGAAAAGGTTATCGACCCCCTGCATTGCGCAGGCAAGTCTTTCAAGACCCATACCGGTGTCGATATTCTTGTGAGCCATTTCGGTGTAGTTGCCGTTTCCGTCACTGTCAAACTGGGAGAAAACCAGATTCCATATCTCGATTATACGGTCGCAGTCGCTTGCCTGTTCAAAGCTTTCAAACGGACCGTAGCTTTCTCCTCTGTCGAAGTGTATCTCCGAACAAGGACCGCAGGGACCGCTTCCGTGCTCCCAGAAGTTATCCGCTTTGCCAAGGCGCTTGATGCGCTCCTTGGGGATACCGATATCATTCATCCAGATCTGCTCTGCCTCGTCGTCACTTTCAAAGACGGTTATCCACAGCTTGTCCGCAGGGATCTCAAGGACGCCTGTCAGAAATTCCCACGCCCATGCAATAGCTTCCTTCTTGAAGTACTCACCGAATGAGAAGTTGCCCAGCATCTCAAAATAAGTACCGTGACGGGCGGTCTTGCCCACCTGCTCAATATCGGGAGTACGGATACATTTCTGACAGGTGGTAACTCTCACGTTAGGAGGAGTTTCCTGTCCCAGGAAAAATTTTTTAAGAGGCGCCATACCGCTGTTGATAAGCAGCAGACTGTTATCCCCGTGAGGGATAAGTGAGGCACTTGCCATTCTTGTGTGATTCTTGCTTTCAAAAAATGAGAGGTATTTTTCTCTCAGGTCATTCAAACCTGTCCACTTCATAATATAAAACTATCCTTTCAGGAAATAAATAAATCAGTCCTCATCTTCCTCATCGGGCATATCCCAGTTGTGGTAGACTTTCTGAACATCGTCATTATCCTCCAGATTTTCAAGCAGGAGGTTCATTTTCTTTATTGCGTCCTCATCTGTAAGGGTTGTATAAGTTGATGGGATCATCTCCACATCAGCGGAAATAAGCTTGTAGCCCTTTTCGGTGAGACCGTCCCTTACAGCTGCAAGGTCGGAAGGCTCTGTCTCGATCTCGATAACGTCGTCCTCCATGGAAAAATCGGAAGCTCCCAGATCGAAAATGTCCTCCATTACCTTGTCCTCGTCAAGACCGTTATTCTCGGCAACGATGATACCCTTGCTTGTGAACATAAAGGAAACACAGCCGGAAGTACCAAGATTTCCGCCGAACTTGTCAAAATAGTGGCGGATGTCTCCCGCTGTACGGTTCTTGTTATCGGTAAGAGTTTCGACGATCACAGCAACGCCGTTAGGACCGTAGCCCTCGTAAACGTTAGCCTCGTAGTTGGTCTTGTCTCCGCCGCCGGCTGCCTTTTTGATGACCCTGTCAATGTTATCGTTGGGAACATTATTCGCCTTAGCCTTTGAAATAAGGTCACGAAGCTTGGCATTATTGTTGGGATCAGGTCCGCCTTCCTTAACGCAGACAGTGATCTCACGTCCGATCTTGGTGAATATCTTGGCTCTTGCGCCGTCTGTGGCTTCCTTTTTTCTTTTGATGTTATTCCATTTGGAATGTCCTGACATAAAATTTCTCTCCTTATATAAATTTAAAAAATTGTCTTATTAAACATTTTTTCATATGCGTGACTGTCTCCCATTACGGGACTTCCATGTCCGAAAAATACTCTCTCCGGCTTAAGCTCCCTTATCAGATCAAGGGATTCCCTTGCCGCTTTTGGACTTTCACATATAGCGGGAAACGAGGGGGCAACGAAATTCATAGCCGCGTCTCCCAGATAAAGGTCCTTTCCGTGAAGAACTCCGAAAGAGCCTTTTGTGTGTCCGTCAAGCCTTACAGCCACGCAGTCGTCGATCCCGCAAATATCTCCCACGGGAAGACCGTCCTCCAGAAAGATATTTGTCTCAAAGGATTCAGATCTTGAAAGGAAGGTCATTTTTGAAGCTGCCATTATGACAAATCCCCTTGCTCCTGTCCTGTAAAGCTTATGTATCTTATTATCCCTTGCAAGAGCCGTATCATAAGCGCTCATGGCAATATCCGCGTCAAAGCGCTTTGCAAAGTACGCCGCATTTCCTATATGATCGTTGTGACCGTGGGTGAGGAAGATAAGTCTTATATTGTAATTGTCAAGCCAGACACCGATCTCCTCACGGTATCTTGTACTGCCTGTGTCGATAAGGATGTCCCCGTCCTTTCCACGGATAACATAGCAGTTTTCGCTTCCGCAGGTGATCATATTAATGCCGTCATAATTCATCATACGCACAAGCCTCCCCCTTACAATACAATTTTTGTCATTCTGACCTCTCAACTTTACATCTTTACATTATACCATATTATGTCGAACAAT
>JAFLUJ010000009.1 GCA_022511485.1 Oscillospiraceae bacterium
GAAAAAGGGTCATCCCCCGAACCCCCTCCCTAAAACTTTTATATATTTTTGAAGCTGGAGGGCAAAGCCCTCCAGCTTCAAAAATAGAACAAAGTCTTTGGAAAGGGGTCTGGGGAATAACCTTTCTTCAGAAAGGTTTTCCCCAGCAGGAGAACAGTGATAATACGATAAATTATGATCTGATTTATTTATATATGGAGGTGCAGCAGATGGCAAAAAAAATATACGATGAAGTACCGTTCTCAAGGGATTACAATTATGATAAACTCACAACTGACGAAGCGAACCGGGTAATAAAAACACTTGACGGACAAAAGCAGCACGATAAAAAATATACTGCTGAGACCGTTGTAAAATTCATATTATTGTCTGTACTTTGTGTTCTGAGTTTATACATATTAATATTTGTTTTTGATTGGAGTGAGATCACAAACATTTACGATAATATTAATCTTATTTTATATGCTGGTTTTAAAATTTTCTTAAGTGTTCTTTTCATTTCTGTTTTCATCAAAGAAATAATAATTACAGCAAGATCAAAAAATGAAAGCAATAGATTTCTGATCGCAAAAGGAAATATAGTAAGTGTTAATGAAACGAATATAAAGCCTGATTTTTTCCATGATGACGGCATTAAAGTCAATCTGACAATATCAGTTTCAGATAATGAAACTCTGCCGCCGTTTGATATAACTTTATATAGAAATTTATGTGAGTATATTGTAATTGGTGATCCAATAATTATAATTTATTTTCCGAAAGGACCGTATTATATATATCTGTACGAACCCTGGTATGAAAAATAAAAAGGAGTGTTTTGACAATGGCGCTTGACGGAGCATTTTTAAGTATTGTAAAAAAAGAACTTGAACCCCTTATCGGAGGCAGGGTGGATAAGATCAGCCAGCCGTCAAGGGAGGAGATCGTTATCATCTTCCGAACCAGAGGAGGCACGGAAAAGCTGTTTATTTCCGCATCCGCAGGCTCGGCAAGAGTTCATACCACAAAGGTGTCTATTGAAAATCCGAAAGTCCCTCCTATGTTTTGTATGCTTCTCCGGAAGCATCTGGGAAACGGCAGGCTTATGGACATTCGTCAGGACGGTCTGGAGCGTATCCTATATTTTGATTTTGAAGCCTCCAACGAGCTGGGAGACATGACGAAAATAACTGCCGCCGTTGAAATTATGGGACGGTGCTCCAATCTTGTCCTTATAAATTCTGAGGGAAAAATAATCGACAGCATCAAGCGTGTGGACGCGGAAATGTCCCGTGAGCGCATGGTGCTTCCGAACATGACCTACGCTGTCCCGCCCAGAGATGACCGCCTTGATTTCCGCAGCTGTACCGCAGAGGACATCGCAAGAGCAGCGGAAGCTCTTCCGGAAAGCGACCTTTCAAAAGCTCTTATAAAAATTTTCGAGGGACTTTCCCCTATTGCCGCCCGTGAATGGGTATACTATGCAGCAGAGGGAAAGGACGCTGCAAAAAGCGACCTCCACGGGGAGCTTCTTGACCGACTTTACGATACTATTTCCCGCACCGCCGCCATGTGCGCAGATGGGAAATATGTCTGCACCGCTGTAAAGGACAAGGAGGGAATGTTAAAAGATTTTTCCTTTATGCCCATATATCAGTACGGAAGCCTGATGGACACCAGGGAATTTTCCTCCGCCTGCGAGCTGCTTGACAATTTCTATACTGAAAGAGACAGTCTTTCCCGCATGAAGCAGAGAGCGCAGGATCTGTACAAGCTGCTGACAAGCACATCGGAAAGAATTTCCCGCCGTCTTGCAAATCAGCGGCAGGAGCTTGCAAGCACTGCTGAACGGGAGACCCTTAAGCTTTACGGAGACCTGCTTTCCGCAAACCTCTATAAGATCGAAAAGGGCATGGGCAGTATCACCGTTGATAATTTTTATGCTGAGGACTGTCCGCAAATAGAAATAAAGCTTGATAAAAGACTGACCCCCTCAAAGAATATGCAGAAATATTATGGGGAGTACCGTAAGGCGGACACCGCTGAAAAAATCCTCACCGAACAGATAGCAAAGGGCGAGGAGGAGCTTGCCTACATCGACAGCGTTTTTGACGCACTTACCAGAGCTAACGGAGAAGACGAGGTAAACGAGCTTCGTGCCGAGCTTGCGGAGCAGGGATATATCCGGCTTTCAAAAATAAAGGGCAAGCCTCCCAAGGCTCACCCTCCGCTGGAATTTGTATCTCCCCAGGGATTTACCATACTTATCGGAAGAAACAACAAGCAGAACGATATGCTCACCACCAGGCTTGCGGAAAAGACGGACATATGGCTTCATACAAAGGATATTACCGGCTCTCATGTTATAATAAGAGCAGAGGGAAAAACAGTTCCCGATGAAACTATAATGTATGCTGCAAGACTGGCAGCTTTCCACAGCAAGGCGAAAAATTCATCACAGGTTCCGGTGGATTATGTTCCCGTGAAGCTGGTGAAGAAGCCAGCCGGAGCAAAGCCGGGGATGGTTATTTTCACAGGAAACAGAACGCTTTATGTAACTCCTCTTGACCCAAAAGATGAAGGCGCCGCTAAATTATGATTTACCTTAATGAACACTTGACTTTTTGGCCATATAGCAATATAATATAAATTAGTATATTATGCGCAAGGCAATACCGCACAAAGAACGGCTGACGCCTTTGCGCACGTCTTGCTTGCATATTTTCCGTCATCTTGCACAGAAGCTCCTTGACATACGTCAGTATGCCTGCGTCGCTTCTATGCAATCTGACAAAAAATCTGACTGCGCAATACGCACACAATCTTTGTGTGGTATTGCCTTAACGGAGGTTTCCTATGGAACAATATTACGACAACAGAGAGCTGTCATGGCTTAAATTTAACGAAAGAGTCCTCGAAGAGGCTTCGGATAAAAGCGTCCCCCTCTGTGAAAGACTTATGTTTGCTGCTATCTTCCAGTCCAATCTTGACGAGTTTTTTATGGTGCGTGTAGGATCGCTCTATGACCGCACCCTGATAGATTCTGACGAAAAAGACAATAAAACAAATATGACCTGTCAGGAGCAGCTCGACGCCATATTCAAGCGTACCGAGGAGCTTTTCACCGTCCGGGACGAAACATATAAAGGGATCATGTCCGAGCTGGAAAAGCACGGAGTTGAACAGGTGAATTTCAAACAGCTTTCCCAGGAAGAAGAAAGCTATCTAAGAGTGTACTTCACCACCGAGATACAGCCCCTTATCTCTCCCCAGATCATCGACAAGAAACACCCCTTTCCGTTCCTGAAAAATAAGGAGATATACGCTGTCGCACACATTGAATCAAAATCCTCCGTGAAGCTTGCATTCGTTCCCGCCAGCGGTGCGTTTTCAAGAATTATTTTCCTGCCCGGAGCCAAAAACAGATTCATGCTGGTGGAAGAGCTTATCATCCACTATATGCCCCTGATATTTGAAAATTATAAGATCCTCGATAAATCCCTCATGCGCATAACCAGAAACGCCGACATTGATATGGAGGAGGCTCTCTACGATCACGACGTTGACCTGAGAGACATGATGTCCGAGCTTCTTAAAAAGCGCAAGAAGCTCTCTCCCGTCCGCATGGAGCTTTCCCGGAAGCTTGGTTCGGAAGCTGTAACATATCTCTGTGAGAAATTAGAGCTTAAACAGGAGCAGATATTCAGACTGAAAACTCCCCTTGACCTGTCCTTTGTGTATCCTCTCCGCAGCCGTCTGGAGGAAAGCCTGCCTCTGCTTTTCTACGGCAGAGCAGACCCCCAGCGCTCGATGGAGGTCGTAAGGGAAGAACGTATGATACCTCAGATCGCAAGACGGGATATTCTTCTTTCCTATCCCTTTGAATCAATAAAGCCGTTCCTGCGGCTTCTTGTAGAGGCTGCCCATGATCCGGCAGTTGTGTCCATAAAAATAACCCTCTATCGTGTGGCTTCCGATTCAAAGGTAGTTGACGCTCTCATTGCCGCCGCAGAAAACGGCAAGGATGTGCTTGTTCTTGTTGAGCTCCGTGCAAGATTTGACGAGGAAAACAACATCGGCTGGTCACAGCGTCTTGAAAGAGCAGGCTGCAACGTTATCTACGGTCCGGAAAGCATAAAGGTGCACTCAAAGCTCCTGCTTATAACCCGGAAAACAAGCAGCGGAAAAATACAGTATATCACACAGATCGGTACAGGAAACTACAACGAAAAGACCTCAACCCTGTACACCGACCTGAGCCTTATGACCGCAAATCAGGACATCGGCGCGGAGGCTTCAATGGTGTTCAATGCTCTGTCCACAAATACACTTGTTGAGCATACTTCACATCTTTTAGCCGCTCCCCTTTGTCTCCAGAACCGTATCATTGAAATGATAGACGCAGAGATCGCCGCTGCTGAAAAAGGCGAGGAAGCTTATATCGGTCTGAAGCTCAATTCTCTTACCGATAAAGTACTTATTGACAAGCTTATTGAAGCTTCCGCCAAGGGAGTAAAGATCCGCATGGTAATACGCGGAATATGCTGTCTTATTGCCGGAGTGAAAGGAGCTACCGAAAATATCGAGATAACCAGTATCGTAGGCAGATACCTCGAACACAGCCGTATTTATATTTTCGGAGCAGGAGAAAACAAAAAAATATACATCAGCTCTGCGGACTTCATGACCAGAAACACCATCCGACGGGTCGAGGTAGCCGTGCCCATTTACGATCCTCATGTACGGGAACGTATCCTGCATATTTTCGATGTAATTACAAGCGACAATGTAAAAGCAAGACAGATGCTCCCTGACGGCACATACTCTCATTTCAGCGTAGAAGGAGAGCCTGTGGATTCTCAGGCAGCATTCATCCGGGAGGCATACGAAAATACTACACAGGTTATTGTGCAGACTCCTAAAAAGGTAAAGCCAGTCCTTGTAAAGAAACCGAAGAAAACGGTCAACAAGTAACACGCAGGGAGAAATTATTAAATGACGAAACGAGAATTCAGGCAGAAGATGAAGTGCGGTCTGGGGCGGTGCATTACCGCCATTGACAGCAGCAATATGCCGAAATACAAACCCATTGTTTTATGGGGATGTATAAATAATATCGCCTTTGATACTCAATGTGAAGGCAGCCGCGGAATTTATATGCATGATCTTGCGGTGCGTTTCAATGACGATGATTATTTTGTAAAACCGGCAATTGATAAATTTCTGACCCTGCCTCCTGATGCTGACTGGCGCAGGTTCTGTCATTTATGCGATTTCCTGCAATGCTTTGCTTCAGACGGAAACAAAGCCGCAAGGCAAGCTTTAAAGGAAAAATACATTGAAACTTACTCCGCCCTTATGAATACGAGAGTAAGCCGCAAGGCAAATAATATCTGTGATAATTACGAATATCTGTGTATTGATATGATACAGATAATGAAGCAGGAAACCTTTTGCAAGATTGCTGAGGATATTGGCGGATACTTTTCAAAGCACAGATCTTATAACAATGCAGATCTAAAATGGAGATTTGAGTGGTTTTACATTAAATCGTGTGAAAAATTCGGGAAAAAGAAAATCAGAAAAGAGCTTGAAAAACGTTCCTGCGACAGCGAAAATATCCTTTGTTTCTTCGAGGTTATGGAGTATTCGGTTCCGGAAAATAAACAGTCTGCAAAAGCAGTTCCCATATCTGCTTATGAAACTGTTGAAAGAGCAGAAACCGGACTTTCCATGAAGGATATTATTTCTGCAAGACGTTCGGAGGACAATCAGAAAGCGGAGCTTGCAAGGGCAGTAATTTCCGAAAATGACCCGGAGAAAAAAGCAGAGCTGCTGAAAATATTCAGGTCGTCCTATTGCAGGTTTCCACTTGATCCTGAACCCTTGTTTGAATATGCCGGATCGGAAAATGAAAATCTGAGGGCAGCGGCTCTTGACGTTCTTTGCTATGCAGAGGGAAAGCCGGTCCGCGATTTCGGGAAAAAGCTTCTTGAACAAGAGAAAAACACGGCGGAAGGTCTTTCAATGCTCATTAATAATTATGAAAAGACGGACAAAACTCTGCTTATGTCCTCACTTAATAATATCAATGCTGACAATAATGATAACAGCGGCTGGCACGGCGTTGTAATAACTATACTTAACGCCGCTGAAAGAAAAGGCTCACTTATACCACCGGAAGCATTGATGTACATTTATGAAAATTCTCTTTGCTCCTGCTGCCGTGAAAGCGTCCTGAAAATAATGGGACGTCGGCACATACTCACAAAGGAGCTGCTTAGTGAGTGCCTTTTTGACTGCAATACCGACATAAGAGAGTATGCAAAAAAACGGCTTAAAGCCTCAGGATAATGATTAAGGTCGTCCGGAAAAAATAATATAGTGATCCCATTCCGGGCAAACATATGGAGGGTCTTGGTGACATGGAGGAAAAACAAAAGAACAGTGAAAGGGTCAGAATTATATCAATTGTGGCAGCAATACTTATGCTGACTGCTTTTTTCGGCATATATGCGCTGGTGTCAAAAATAATTATCAATTCAAATATTGCCACTATGAAAGAATTGTCCGCCCATGACAAAATGTCGGTGGAAAACACTATACGGGAAAGAGAAAACGCCGTCATCGGCTGGGCGGAAAGTGTCCGCTATAAGGGCTACACCACCATAGATGGTGTTATATCCGAAATAGCCGCCGGAAGGACCGGTCTTGGAGCAACAAAGGTATACCTTGCAGATACAAAGGGAAACTTCTACAGCAGCGCAGGTATAATAGACAGTATAGACTATTACGAATCCTTTCTTCAAAGACCCGGAAGGTTTATTGCCCGTTTTGATACATCAGAATACGGCACATCCACAGAGGACAAAAAAGAGCTTATCGTCATTGGTTCAGAAATAACAGAGTTTACAGTGGACGGCGTTACATTCTGTTATGTGCTTTCGGAAAACGAGCTGAGCAATTTCCAGAACATTCTTAAAATAGACAGCTATGACGGACAGGGATACAGCAATATAATTGATTCCGACGGATATTTCATTATGTCTGCCGAAACTCAGCACAGCTCGGATGTGAGGGAAAAATTCTTTGACCGCATTTCTGACGCTGATCTGCTGAAAAACGCTCTGAACGGGGGAGGCTCTGTAGCAGTGACCTCCGAGGTAAACGGAGTGAGCTGCATTGTAGTAGGCTCTCAGGTCGAAGGGGCTGACTGGTATTTTATCACGGTTTGTCCAAGAACAGTTTTTGAGGCTCTCAGCAGAAATATCACCTTTATTTATCTTGTCATGGCTATTGTTATGGCAGCAGCTTTTATTTTAGTACTGGTTCTTATAGTAAAACGGCAGGCTGCGGACCGCAAGCATAAGATAGAGCTTTCAAAGGCTCTTGAACTTGCTCAGCAGGCGAACAGGTCAAAGACTACATTTCTTAATAATATGTCCCATGACATACGAACTCCCATGAATGCCATAATCGGATTCACCACCCTTGCAGAGTCACACATTGACGAGCCTGATGTGATAAAGGATCATCTGGAGAAGATCTCCCGATCCTCAAAGCATCTGCTCAGTCTTATCAACGATGTTCTGGATATGTCGCGAATAGAATCAGGGAAGGTAACTATAAGCGAGGACAATGAAAGCCTTATTGAAATCCTGAATTCCCTTAAAAGCATCGTTCAGGCAGACATAGATGCAAAGCAGATCAGCTTTTCTATGGATACCTCCGGCATTACAAACAAATATATTTTCTGTGACCGGCTCAGACTTAATCAGGTGCTGCTCAATATCCTTTCAAACGCAATAAAGTACACTCCCCAGGGAGGAACTGTATCAATGCACGTTGCAGAAATGCCGTCACACGCCATAGGAAAAGCATTTTACGAGTTCCGCATAAAGGACAGCGGTATTGGTATGGCTCCGGAATTTCTGAGCATCATTTTCGAGCCGTTTACAAGAGAATCCACATCTACCGTAAGCGGTATACAGGGAACGGGTCTTGGAATGGCTATCACAAAAAATATAGTTGATCTCATGGGAGGCATCATTGACGTAACCAGTGAACCCGGCAAGGGAAGCGAATTTATTGTAACAATAGAGTTTATACTTTCCGATGATCATAAGGAGACTGAGGAGAAAAAGGAATTTCGCATTGAGGGAAAACGCATACTTCTTGTTGAGGACAACGAGCTGAATCAGGAGATCGCCGTCGAGATACTTAAAGGCGTGGGACTTGACATAGAAACCGCGGATAACGGTCAGATAGCCTGCGACACCCTGCTTGAAAAGGGAGCAGGATACTACGACCTGATACTTATGGATGTACAGATGCCGGTAATGGACGGCTACGAAGCAACAAGAACGATCCGTGCATTTGAGGATAAGGAGCTTGCTAATATCCCGATAATCGCAATGACGGCAAACGCTTTCGCCGAAGATAAGCAGAACGCCGAGGCTGCCGGAATGAACGGACACGTTGCCAAGCCGATAAACGTCCCTGTTCTGCTTGAAACCATCAAGGAGATAATATAAAAGGTATTGCTGCTCCGGGTGATTCCGTGAGCAGCAGTACCTTTTCAGTAATTATATGCTTTACAAAAACAGCTCTCCGGCGGTATCCTTGTAATACTCCGCCTGAGCTGTCCAAAGAGATTTGTATACTCCGTCCATTTCAAGCAGAGCTTGGTGAGAACCCCGCTCTGCTATTTTTCCGTCCTCCATGACGGTTATCTCATCGCAGAAACGGCAGGAGGAAAGCCGGTGGGAAATATAAATAGCCGTCCGTGTTCCCACGATCCCGTTGAATTTAGTGTAAATATCATGCTCGGAGACAGGGTCAAGAGCCGCAGTGGGTTCATCAAGGACGATGAATGGCGCTCCCTTGTAGACCGCCCTTGCAAGACAAAGCTTCTGAGCTTCCCCTCCGGAGACTTCCACGCCATGCTCGTCAAAATCCTTGTACATACAGGTATTAATGCCGTTCTCCATCTTTTCGAGACGTTCCCCAAGACCCGCACGGACAACGCAGTTTTCTACACGGTCGCTGTCGTAATCAGTATCCGCCGCAACGTTTTCCGCCATGCTGAACGAAAACAATTTTGAATCCTGAAACACCACCGAAAATAAAGCCATGTAATCCTCGTATTTGTATTTTTTGATGTCAATTCCGTTAAGAGTTATCTCTCCCTCAGTAGGATCATAGAGGCGGCATAACAGCTTCACAAGAGTGGATTTTCCGCAGCCGTTTTTCCCCACCAGAGCCATTTTTTCGCCTATCCGCCATTTTAAATTTATGTCCTTCAGAACATACTGCTCACTGCCGGGATATTTAAAATAAACGTGTTTAAATTCAAATTCGTACTCATTGTCGTCACGCTTTTCGGTGGGTATAGTCCCCTGATATTTTTCGTCGGGAATGTCAAGGAAATCAAATACCTGACTGCAAAACGTGGTGTTTGTAAGTATCTGACTTATATGAACGGAGATATTTCCGATACCGATTCGTATCCTTGAAAAATACATAACAAACGCAATAACTTCACCGGGGGACATCATACCGCCCGCCGCCCTTGCAATTGCAAATCCGTACAGCAAAAGCTGTAAAACAAGCGCGACAATAAAACTCAGACCATCGCAGCCTACGACTTTCTTAACGCACTCCGTCCACTTGTCAGCAATTATTTTATTACATTCAATATATTTGTTCAGGAGCAGTTCACTCTCGTCATAGAGGCGTATTTCCTTGCCCATACGGTAATTGTATATCGTCTGACTGCGCAGACGTCCGGCGACCCTGTCTGCCTGCAAAAGCTCGCTGTCCTTAAAACATTCCTGACGTAAATTGATTATCTTCGGAATGATAACCCCGGACGGAAGCAGCATCAACAAAATTGTGACCGCCATCACCGCAAGAAATCCCCAGGGGGACTGCACAAATCCCATAAATCCGGCCGTTCCTGCCGGCTTTGCAAGCAGGGACGGCGCAATGAGGATAACACCTATAATTACCGAAAAAACACCATAAAACATATAAGCAAAACTGGATTCCATCGCAGGGATGCCTGTCTGTCCGTTTGACATATAATTCTGCGCCTGCTGGAGGCTGTTCATGGTACCCGTATCCTCAGCACGGGTGTAATCAATTTCAAGAACCTTTTTTTGCAGCATACGCTTTGAATTCTGGGAGTAGTAGAAATTGTGACAGTTTGCCCTTGAAGAAATGATATTACCCATAAGATTTGTTATAAAGGTGACCCCGCAGACAATTACCGCCGCTGTCAGGAGGTAGCTGAGAGGTTTTGCCGCCATAATACCGTCAATAACAAGGGATGCAAGAAATATCACTGAGAATTCGTCAATGATCTGCGGCGCAACAGTAAAAATCTTTCTGAAAGTGTGTCCCTTATCCGCATTATTGATAAGCTTTAAACTGCGCTTTAATATGTCAAGCTTTTCCCTGACAGTAAATTTCTTATTCAACCTCACCAACCTCCTTTTTATCATCATTATAATAACTGCTCTGTATATTGAACAACTCCGCGTATTTTCCACCGGACTCCATAAGCTGAACGTGACTTCCATACTCGGCAATACCGCCGTCCTCAATAAGAAGTATCCTGTCGCAGAACCTTGTGGACGCCAGCCTGTGAGAAATAAACACACAGGATTTTTCTTTGGAAAACTCCATGTAATTCATATACATTTTCTGCTCCGCAATTGGGTCAAGAGCCGCAGTAGGCTCGTCCAGCAAAAGCACGGGAGCGTCCTTGTAAAGAGCCTTTGCAAGAGCCGTTTTCTGTTTTTCGCCGCCTGAAAGATCGGTGGAATTTTCATAAACTCCCCTGCAAAGCGGCGTGCTTTCCTTTTCCGGGAGACTCATTATCTTGTCGTATATGTCCGCCTTTTTCATACAGTCAAACATTCTCTCCCTGTCTATTTCCGAATCGGACTGTCCGGTGATGTTTTCTGCAATGCTGACAGGAAGCTCGCTCACGTCCTGAAATACCGTGGAAAACAGACGGAAATATTCTTCACGATTGTACTCCTTAGCATTTACACCGTTAAGGAAAATTTCTCCATCGGTGGGATCGTAAAGTCCGCACATCAGCTTGACGATGGTAGTTTTACCCACTCCGTTAAGACCCACAAAAGCAAGCTTCTCACCCTTATGGAGAGTAAAGGAAAGATTTTTTATAGTGGGACTTTCCGCTCCGAAATAGGTGTAGCTGACGTTCCGGAACTCCACCTCGCATTTGCCGGAGGGAACGGAAGCGCCCTCTCCTCTGTTTGTTTTGTCCTCCATTTCAAGATAGGCACGGACGTAATTTACGTTGTTTGATATCCACTGATAGCCGGATATATTATTGCACCAGTCCTTTACAGCGTTTGAAAGTCTCATTATGGAGTTAAAATAAAGGACGAAATCTCCTGCGCCTATACTGCCGTTTACAACAAGATAAATTACATAAGCATACGCCGCAAAGTCACCTATAAAGCCAATAAATGACCTTAAAACATTATGACGGAACTCCCATGCGTCCTGCTGACGGAACCATTCCAGTCTTTGTTTGAAGGAGCGTGCAAAGATCTTTTCAAACCACGTCTGCATACCGAAAATTCTTATGTCCTTAGCGTTGGAAAAATCATTGCTCAGGCTGTTTATATACTCAAGCTGCCTGTCATAGACCTGCCAGTTGTCTGCCATGTTCCAGACCCACTGCATTTTATGACGTTCTATAAGGTAGCTGAGAGCCGCGGGAACAGCGATTATGGGAACAAGTCGTATATCCAGTACCGACAGTATTGCCGAGTAAGTGAAAAAATTAATGGTGTGACGTATAGTGCCCCTGACATTAAGGGGAGTATTGTACCCTGCAATAAACATTCCCTCTCTTGCTTTGTTGAGACTGTCATTGTTCTCGGACTTTTCGTTGTTCTCATAGTCAGTGGTCATGTTCTTTTTCATGATCTTTTCCATGATATGATTGGAGCATTTTGCAAAACCGATGTAGTCCTGGTAATTTCCTACTGCGTTTCCGATATAGCCTATAACGTGATTTCCCACAAAAAGAAGCAAACAGATCATGACAAGTCTGAGGCTTCCGAATCCGGCTGCCGCAAGCTCCACCACATATTTATCCGTATAGACCGCCAACAGGTCACTGAAATAAAAGCTGAATGCGAAAATGAAGCACCCGAAAAACATGACCTTGTCGAAGCGGTAAATATCCTTCATAACGTACAGGACATTCGTCACCATGCCGTATTTCTGGCTTTTGATCTCTGCACGGTAATTTGCCCGGGCAGCCTTTTTCTTTTTTCTGTCCCATTTTTTGACCTTGACCATAGTATCACCTCCCCATAATGATAGCATAAAAATAACCGTTCGTGCCCGTTTCGGAACGAACGGTCAATATACGGAACGAATGGCAAGGCTGAGCCTTGACCCCTTTCGTTGCACACTCTTTTCAGTAAAGTAAAATACGACACGGAAACACACTTGCTTCTGGACTGTTACAAATAAGTGGGAAGCCCCCGCGGGCAGATCGCTGCATACTTTTTCCAAAAGAGTAACATACGGACACGGAAACACACTTGCTTCTGGACTGTCACAAATAAAAGGACAGAGCCCTGACTAAATTTAATTTCCTAAAGGTATCATTATTTCCGTGGCAAAAATGCCCTCCTCATTCTGTCTGTTTACATAGCCGCCATATTTTTTTGCAATTCGGTCGATACGGAATAATCCATACCCATGCTGTCCCGAATCCTCCTTAGTGGAAATGTACGAGCCTTTTTCCTTCCGGACTTCCCCCGCTGAGTTCTGTACCGAAAGATAAAGCTGTCCCTTTAATCTTCCGATATAGACACGAATGAAACGTTCTGCTTCCGGCAGGGAAGCGCAGGCCTCCACAGCATTGTCAAGCATATTTCCCAGAGCCGAGCAAAGCTCAACATCGCTGATAGGAAGCTTTTCGGGAACATTCGCTTTAACATTCAGACTGACATTCAGCTTCTTTGCAGTGTTCAGCTTGCTGTTCAGGATAGCGTCCGCCATGACGTTTCCGGTTTTGATGACCGTATCCACAGTGTCAAGATCGTCTGCAAGCTGGTCAAGATAACCGGAAAGCTTTTCATAGTTCCCCTCAGAAAGCTGTATCTTCATATTCTGGATATGGTTGCGGTAATCGTGCCGCCAGCCCCGTATCTGCCGGTACATATTCTGGATCTCCTGCACCTGCTTTTCGATAAGCTCACTCTGGAAACGTTCTATCCGGCGGTCTATCATATTTGTAAGGGCACGCCGCAGTACAAAATATGCTGACAGACAAATAAGACATATCAATATAATTATACCCGTTATTATTACTGTCTTCATTTTATCACCTTATTTTTTAGTGTAATACTGTTCCCAAGTCAATGTTTTGATTTAGGAATAGTATAAAAACTGATAAATTTATCGTTGACTTCTTTATACAAACGTCTTGATAATGGTATCGCTGTGCCGCTGTCCAGAACAATTTCAGATTTTCCGATACTGCGGATACAGCGCAGATTCACAATATAGGAACGATGACAGAAAACGAGATCCTCATTAAGGATATTTTTCAATTCATTTATTCCGGTTCCGCAAATGAGGATACTGCCATCTGACAAATGAACGTGAGTTTTCTTACCTACTGCCTCGCAATACTCTATCGTTTCCGGAGAAACGTGCAGGATCTTGTCCTCGCATTTCAGCATGATGTCATTTTCATTATTATGCCGCCTGATATATCTGTCAAGCACTGCGAAAAATTTTTCCTTGTCTACTGGCTTAAGAAGATAATGGAGAGCTTCGACCTCATAGCCGTCGTTCATATAATCGGAATATCCTGTAATAAAAATAACAGGAAGCATATCTCCCTCTGCACGAAGTTTTTTTGCAAGCTCCATACCGCTGATTTTTCCCATTTCAATATCAAGCAAAAGCAGGTCGCAGGGCTTGTCCGGATATGAAAATAAAAAGCTTTCCCCGCTGACATACTCGTCGATCACAAGAGCAAATGGCTTGTCCGAGGACCACTCCCCAAGCAGCCTGCGGAGCAGAACGATCTGTTCCTCGTTGTCATCGCATACAGCGATCCGTATCAATTTCATCACACCCACTAAAAATTTGAAAAGCAAAACTGCCGCACCAGTTTGATCCGTCTCTGGTACAGCAGTCTGTGATCCTTTTATTTAAGGCAGCACCGCATAAAGAACGGCTGACGCCTTTGTCTTAAAAATCATCATTTCTTAACGCTTTTGAACCTGCTTGTAACGAGGTTCATATTGGAAGCCTCTTCTGCAACAGAACGTGCAATATCCGCGCTCTCTACGGCAGTTTCCGAGTTCTGGCTTATTATCGAGGAGACCTGCTCAAGCTGTGCTCTTACAGATTCTATAGCCTGATTCTGACGGTTTGTAAGCTCTGTTATGCGGCGTGCATACTCTGCACTGCTTTCCGATGTCTCAATAACGCCGCCCATTTTCTCTGCAACCTTTTCTGCAAGAATAGTACCCTTTTCTACGGATTCTATGGAAGACTGTATGAGAACTGAGGTGTTCTGCACTGCCTCTCCGCTTCGTGTAGCAAGGTTTCTTACCTCGTCAGCAACAACTGCAAAGCCTTTTCCCGCGATGCCTGCACGGGCTGCCTCGATAGCAGCGTTAAGAGCAAGAATGTTAGTCTGGAAGGCTATATCCTCAATTGTCCGAATAATGCCTTCGATCTTACGTGAGGATTCTGTAATATCCGCCATTGCTTCAAGCATATTCTGCATTTCTCCGTTGCTTTCGTGAACAAGAGCCGTACTCTTTCTTGCAGCCTCCGAAGCATTTTCAGCCTCCTCAAGACCCTTTTCGACCTCGTCTGATATTTCTGCAACGCTTGCTGTTATTCCGGCAATGGACTGCTCCTGTTCCTCGGATGCGCTGCTGATCTTGTCAGCGATCTCAAGCATAAGGTTAGCATCGCTGGTAACTTTTTCGGATATTTCGGCAATATTGGCAACGACCAGTTCCTGACGATCCATCATCTTTTTGCTTTCGTTCACTTTTCTCTGGACCTCTTCCAGCAGATCCTCTGTCTGGTTGCCTGCGGCAGTAGCTTCACTTATGTATTTCAGACTGCAGTTTACCAGATAAAGTATGATACACGCACCTACATTTATTCCCAACAGACCCTTTAATATCTGATCCACACCTACGCCGCCATAGATAAAATCATTTAAGAAAATTCCCAGAACAGCGGGTATATCCATAATTACCCATTGAATGTAGATATTTTTTCTGTCGAAGTAAATTCCCGACAAAGCTACAGCTGCAACCATAAGAGGAAGCACACTCTGCATTTCATGCTTCACCACAGACATTACGATTATAATAAGCATCTGAACTATTGAGAGAAGAGTGCCTCTTGTAGTAGTTGTGGACTTATCCTTCATAAATGCAGTGATACCACAGGTCGCAAGACCCACAACAGCGATCAGAGCACCTATAAAGACATATCCTGTTACCATATTCAGAATACCGAATGCAACGGAAACGCAGCCAACAAAAATGATATGCATTTTGACCGTCTTTTCGGAAGCCATACTCTTTGATTGGATTTTTATCTCAGCCATAATGTTCCTTCTTTCACGGGAAAAACTTTAACGAAAATATTATACCAGATTTCTTTCCTAAAGTCAACAGTTTTAATCAATAAAAGAAAATAAGAAAATATAGTGATTTTTATTTGACATTTATAAACAGATGTGATATAATTAAAAAGTACCGGAATGATATGTATGTTCAAATATTTTTTGCTGAGAAAAAGAATAAGGAGGTAAAAAATGGCTTCAAATGTACTTGCTAAGAAATTCTCCCCTGCTTTTCATTACTGGAAATGCAGCGTAAGGTCAAATAAGAAAATGATAATTATCCTGACGGCGCTGCATATGATCGCAGCTCCTGCGGTTTTCATTTCCGCAATAATGAGCACATGGATGACCGGCAGAACAAGCGATTCCGAAATATATATCGTTATCGGAACAATAACCACCGCTGTGGCGGTCTTTATGGGGATATTCATTGCCATAAGCAGCTTCAATTGTCTCCATAAAAAATCAGTGGTGGATATGAAATTATCCCTGCCGATGACAACGGATCAGAGGTTTTTCTCCGACTATCTGTCCGGACTTTTCACATACCTTGCGCCGTTTCTTGCAGCACAGGTCATATCTCTTCTTCTTGCAGCCTTCGGACTGTTTTTCATGGAGGGAAGGACATTTTACAGAGAAAATTATTATGGAGATCTGACCCCATATGTGTGCGACTATTTCGGAGAAGCAGCTCCTCAGCTTCTTAAGCTTGTCCTGGGAATGACGCTGGTTATGCTGATGCTGTACACCCTGACCGTCCTTATAACGATATGCTGCGGAAACAAATTCGAGTGCATCGCATACTCCATCGGAATAAATGTGGTCATTCCCGTGACGATCTTAATGGTAACAGTCTCGATGTTCGAGGGTATTTTCGGTATCGACCCGGACTTAAACGCTTTTAGGATATTTATGGCAACATCTCCCGCCGGAGGAGTATTCTCTTCTGTTTTGTGGGCTTTTGACGGTGAGGATTACATATCCGATTATATGAATCCTTTTATATGGATGGCATTGTTTTTCCTCATGACCGCTTTAATGGGAGCAGTGGCATTCATACTTCACAGGGGACGCCGGGCAGAGCAGGTCTCCAAGCCGTTTGTTTTCAAGCTTGCCTATTATATCATAATCACCGGAGTAATGTTCTGCTTCTGCGCAGTGTTTACAATGGCAGGAAGCTTCATACCCGCCATAATCACAACGGCGGTCATATATATGATAGCCGAGATCGTAACTAACCGGGGATTTAAAAACTTCAAATTCAGCATAATAAAATATATTGCAACTATGGCAGCAGCGTATGCGATAATTGCCATAGGTCAGGCGACGGACGGCTTCGGGGCACTCCACAGAGTTCCATCGAGTATGACGGTCGCATCTGTTGAGATCGGATATCACGGTATTTATAATGATTTCAGTATGCCGGGTACAAATGGTGTGGTTCTTAAAGACCGGGACAATATCAAAGCGGTTATTGACGCTCATAAAACTATTCTTAAGGAATATGATGAGAATCTCAGGGTGAGCAGCAGTATGTACAGTAACAGCGGTCTGAGATCCGGTCGTTATTCTTATTATGATGACAACGTGATATACAAATACACGATCCCGATAAAATATCGTCTTATAAACGGCGGCGTTATTGAAAGAGAATATTATTATGTGCTGACAAAGGACGTCAACGAAATACTTTCAGCCATTGACTACACAGATGAATACAAGGAACAGCTTGCGAAGTTCTATTCTGACAGAATAAAGGGCTGGGGAGAAGAATATGCTGTAACTCTGGAAGCATCAAAGAAAAGCGAAACTTATAACTCATATACAAGCAGCAATGTCAGACTTTCACGTGTTGACAGAAGCAGCAGGGAAAGCAACGGCTATAAAGAAAAATCCATACGTTATCTGTATGAGAATAATTTCTTTGAGAGATTTGCAGAAGCCTATTCAACGGACATTATGGAGATCAGCCCAAGCAACTATTCTCTTTCGGATAAGGATAATCGTTATACTGTGTACTATCTTGAAAATGGTCTTAAAGATATCCGTATACCAAAATCATTCGGAAATTCTCTCAGAGTGCTGTCCGAATATGGCTTTTTGACGGTGGCTGTTTAGTGAAGCAGATCATGATTTAACTTGGTATCCCTCTAGTGAAATGTCAATGTTTTGCCTGTCGCGAAACATTGACATTTTGTGTCGGATATGGTATAATCATGTAACTCTGCACGACAATACTGGAAAAAGTACCCCGTCACAAGATCAGAAAGGATCGCTTTGATCGGTTTTGACAATGTGGAAAAAAATCTTCTGATATATGGTCTGCAAATGAATCTCATCGACCCGAATCAGCATTTTGAGTATCACATTTACGGGGATGGCTCCGGATTCAGGAGGGAGCACACAGAACTTGACAAGATGCTTCCGGACGAAATAGTTTTCCATGACGACGGTATTTATGAGTATGACGAAATATCCGGATTTGACAGGGTCATCATATGCGGCAATGAAAATGATAATGTTTCGGTATTAAGCAAGCTGATGCTGTATGCGCCGGAATATCCGGACATTTATGTTTACGCTCCCAACGGAGATATAATAACAAATCTTTTCGGGAATGAAAAGATACACTGTTTCGGAATGGCAGAGGAATCCGCTTCGATAGATATTGTTTTTAACGAAAGACTTATGGAGGACGCCCGCAGACAGCATGAGTTCTATGTAAAGCAGTATGGGGAACTCCCTGGGAAAAGCTTAACAGCTTCAAGCGATATTCAAATGTAAGCTCGTCCGATTATATGTATATGATAGAACGGCTTTTCAAGCAAAATGTCTCCATTGATACCATCGCAGAGCTTGAACATATCCGCTGGTGCAGATACCACTACATAAATAACTGGAAATACGGAAGCGTCCGGAACGACAGTGAGCGCATACATAATTCTCTTATCCCTTTTGCAGAGCTAAGCGAGGAAGAAAAGCAAAAGGACGTTGAAGCTGTGAAAAGCAAGACCGGAAAATAAAAATATATACGAGGTTTACATAAAATGAAGTACAAGGCATTTATAAGCTACAGACACTGTGAACCGGATTCTGTAGCAGCTAAAAAAATAATAAAAGTAGTAGAAACATACGGAGTTCCTAAAATTATTGCGGAAAAGCATAACATCAACAAGCACGTGGGAAAGCTTTTCAGAGACGAGGACGAGCTTGCAGCGGCGGATAATCTTTCCGATGTTATTACCGAGGCTCTTGACGATTCGGAGTATCTTATTATGATATGCTCACCAAGGTATCTTGAATCCGAATGGTGTATGCTTGAAGTCCAGCACTGGATAAACAGAAACGGACGAAAAAATATAATAGCTATCCTTCTGGAGGGCGAGCCGGAGGATTCGTTTCCCCGGATACTCACGGACTATGAGGAAAACGGGAAAATGATACACGCTGAACCTCTTGCAATAGATGTAAGGGGAAGCAGTCAGAAGGAGATAGTCAAAAATATCGATGCAAATAAGCTGAGGATATTGTCCTCTCTTATTGGATGCAACTATGACGACCTCAGGCGCAGACAGCAGGAGCGGGAAAAGAAAAATGCAATAGCAGCCTTTGCAACAGCTTTTTCTGTTTTTGCGATCATCACTGCTACAGTCCTTATTTCATATAATCAGGTAAGCAAAAGCAACAGGGAACTGGTTCAGGCGTATGCTGAGCTTGACGAAAAAAATACCGAGATAGAGCATCAGAAGGATGAACTGGCTGATGCGAATACCGATCTTGAAAATAAAAATACTGAAATAGAGGAAGCAAACCGCTCCCTTCTGTCAATGAATGCCACGGCATTAGATAAAATGGCGGATGCCAAGGACGCTGACGGAAACTATATTTTTGCGGAGGTATTGGATATAGCAGCCTATAAAACAGCTGTGGAAGCAGGCGCTGACACATCTGAATATCTGAAAAAGATCTCCGAACACATTGACCTGTATTATGAATATCTGCTGATAAAAGTAAACAGTACTGAGATCGGTCATGGCAGCTTGTTAAGAAGAAGTCCCGGCAGCATGGATCTTCTCGGCAATGAACATTACTGCATAATGGTAAGCGACAGCGAGGTTTACGGATATGACGTTGTTGAGGGAGCAGAAATATGCTATAAAAGAATAAATTCCGATGACAGAGTAGTTATGCTGGACGGCGCAAAATTTGCAGTCCTGCATTATGAAGCGCGTCCTCAGTCCATAGATTACGCTCTTACTGTTACTATTACCGATATGCTGAGCGGTGAAGAATATCTGTACAGCGATTCCGGTGCAGTGACCGATGCAGCGTTTTATGACGATACGCTGATAGTCCTGAAACAGGACTATGATTCCGGCAGCAGCTGTAATGTTTTGCTGCTTGATAATACGGGAGATCTGAAAAAGTCGTATGAGATCAAAAGACATTCAATGCAGATCATAAACGGCGAAACGATATTATGCGATAATGCAAGGACTATCAACAGATCCTGCTACATTTATAATTTTAAAACGGGGGAAGAAACAGAAGTTGATATAAAAAATTATGTCCGTCAGCCCGGTATAAGTGAGCTGTCAGGAAATGATTATGTTATCTCCGGTGCGGACGGATATTATTATTACAACAGAAACAGCTTTCAGTACAGTCATCCGATAGTAACAGAAAACGAGATCATTTATAATCAGGTCATTCCACTTGATAATGCATATGCAGTAAATCTGAGAGCCTACGATTTTAAAAATAATACTTCCAGGGAATTATTCAATGAAAATTATACAGGAAATCTGAGATTTACAAGCAATAAGTCAGGTTCGCTTTATGCCTATGCAGCGAACGATATGATAGAAATAGTAAATACTGAAAACGGTAAAAATTTCAGGTTCAATAATTTTTACGGTGCAGATGTAAGAAAGCTTATACTTGGCGAAAATTATGTACTGCTGCTGTTTTATGAAATAGATACCTCCTGGCTTATTTGTTTCGATCCGGAAACATTTAAAGTTGTAGATGAGGGAGTATTTCAGGAAAGATATGATGACGCAGTATCCTGCGGAGATGCTATTCATATGTTTTCATATGAAAAAACTGCTATAGATTCATATTATTGCAGCGATCTTGCATCCTACAAGCCTGTGGGTGTTGATGTTTCCGGACCGCTGCCATATAATGATATGTACGGAGATCTCACCTCATCATATATAAGCAATAATATCGTTGTTGTGGGAGACAGGGGAAGTGATGCAGCTCCGGAATATTATATTATAAATACTCTTGACGGAAATGTCCTTGGACATTACACACCTGAAGAATTCGGCGACATATTGAACGTGCTTTATGTGGATCATGATATGGACTGGATTTACAGTGCACCGGGTGTAAAAAATAATTTTATGACATTCAATAATTCTTCAAAGCAAAATGAATATACGTGGATACTGCCTGATTTCGGAGAAAAGATAAAGTCGCCTGAAAGCATCAGCGACAGCGTGATAAGCTTTGACGGCGAACCATTTATGTTTTTCGGCACAGATATTTTCTATACCAAGGTGCAGGAGGACGGCTCTAAGATCGGAGTAGTGTATGACGCCGTTTCGGGAAAAGAAAAAGAAAAAATAAGCTTTTTTGACGATAAGACAGATCACTTTTATATATGGGAAAACATCAGGGCAGAGTGGCAGGAAAACAAGAGAAGTGTGAGGATCTACGATGGTACAGAGCTTATTGAAACTATAAGCCATGAAAATGCAGCTGATGTAACTGCATCAGAACACAAGCCGGATATAATTTTTATATCATCTCTTGATAAGATTACCGTATATTCGCTTTCAGAAAAAAGGGAGCTTATGCATTTTGAAAGTGATGAAACAAGCTCATCTGAAAATGATGTTGTGTTTGAATTTGGTGGTCAGGTTTTCATAAATACGGTCAGGAGCGTTTCAAGCTTTTACTCCGGTTATACCTGCGAAGAAGCCAACGGGAAAAGCTATATGATGGTTGCAAACCGGTATCTGGTCGATACAGAAAACTGGACTGTTATCAAAGACTTCGGAGCAAGAGATAATATGCATGGCATAACCAATTTTTATTATAATGAGTATCTGGACCTGTGGGGATTTGTTGAATACTTAGGAAATGGCGATCACTGCAATATGGTATTCAGGTATCCGGACACATTTGAAGAAGCCTTCACTATAAAAAATTGTGTGGCTGCTTCACCGGACGGTAAATACGTTTACAAAATAAATTACCGTAGAGCAGGTCGTATCATGTATCAGATACCGTTGCTCAATGACGCGGAGATAGTTGAGAAATCAACTAAAATACTGAACGCTTTCGGCGTTACAGAGGATATGCTGAGCAGCGAAAGCGTCCTTGGTTAGATCGATCCCTGAAATGTTGGCAGACACAAAAAATACAGCCTCCCTTAATTTTCGGAGGCTGTATTTTTGCTTTGACGGAGCATCAGAATAAAAATTACTGTGCCCAGAATAAATGTGGGTATAAAGATCACCATAAAAAGTCCTGAGCCTTCGGTATTTTCCGGATAGTCGTTTGCGAACAGCGGCGTAAGATTTGCTCCGTTGTTGACGGCGTGGGCAATAGCCGCAGGATATACCGAGCCGGTTTTCTTTGTCAGCCACATCAGTACGGCTCCGATGAGTATACAGAAAATACACATAAGTATGACACCGAGCCATGGATAGCCCCGGTAATCTGTTCCGAAGTTGTGTCCCTCTACCGTAAGAGGAGCGTGCCATACTCCCCATATGATACCGCCGATGATAACTGCACCGGGAACACCCACCAGCTTTTCCAGCTTGGGATAAAGATAGGCTCTCCAGCCGAATTCCTCCCCGAAGCAATAAAACGCCTGTGGAAGCGCCATGCTTATCATAGTCAGGGAAACTCCGACCATGAACATGGGCGGGTACTCTTTAAAGCTTGCCCCGAAGTCCAGCTTCCCGAAAAAAATGCTTACAAGTATTCCGCCGATAATGCTTCCCACCGCAGGAAAAAATGTCGCGAACAAATAGTATTTCACGTTCTTCTGCAAATGCAGGTGAAGATAGCTTTCTCCCCAGCCCTCCTTTGTAATAAGTCTGGTGAGGACATTTGCGATGGCAGGCGTAAGCATGGAATACAAAGTGATGATCGTATATTTCGGTGAGAAAAAATAATCCTCAAAGCCTACGGTCTTATTCATAATAATTTCCGGTATCCATGTAATGACAAAGGCAATAAAAACAAATATCAGGACACGTTTTATTTCCGCTTTTTTATTTGTCAAATTCCTCGACCCCTTTCAGATAGAGCTTGCAGGATATTTTGTAAGAAAAATAATACAAAGCCGCAGCAGCGAACGGGAAAATTCCCTGTACTAAAAACATCCAGTCCGGGATATTTCCTTCTATGTAATCATACAGGACGCCGTATATTTTGTCCATGAGACCTTCTGTGGAACTGAATACGGAAAGGTCTCCGAACAGAAGATAAAGTATCACCGCGAAGATCAGCACCAGTGCAAAGGCAGCCTTGACCATGCTTCCCCTTTTTGTGCCGAACCGCACCCAGAATGGTATCTCAATTGCTCTGAGAAAAAGCTGTATATAAAGTATCTGAACAATAAGGGAAGCGACCATACTTTCTTCTGCAAAAATGCAGAAAATGCAGTCAACGATAAAGCAGTAAATAAAGCTTATTCCAGTGACCATGAAAACAGCGGTGTATTTTGTCCATAACATTTCCGCGGTACTTTTGGGAGTGGAGGTAATAAAGTACGCCCATTTTTTTATTTCGTCGCTTTGAAAAAAATTTGACTGGGCTGCGCTTCCCATAAAAAATATTACTATTGAAAACGTTAATTTTATTATCATCATATATGCACTGAATGATCCTTCATCAGTATCTCCGAACTCCTCCATAACCGCCATTATCGGCAGCATAAGAAAGACAAGTGATATTCCGGATAAAATCAGGAGTATAAACCTGTTCTGATGAAATTCCTTGTAAAGCAGTCCGTTCATCAGTTCTCCCTCCTTTTCAGAACAAGGACACATATAATAAATCCGACTATGAGAATAGCTGCTGTAAGCAGAGGCATCCAGACCAGCACCTTATTATGGAGGTTACTCAAAAACTCCCCCATTCTTTGCTGAAGCATAAACATTGAATCATCGTCACTGATGTCATTGCTTTCAGCCGCTATGCTTATTTCTGCCACGATCATTGTGACCTTGCCAAGTAAAGGAAACATAATAGCCGCCATGACTATAAAATATCCTGCCATGCCGGACATCTGAAATCCCTTTTCAGACTTTGCTCTGAGCATCATGGGAGTGCGGAGTATATCCACGATAAGCCAGAAATTCACCAGCAGGAAAAAATTCAGTATCTGTTCTGTGCCGAATGTCCGTCCCGTAAAAGCAGCAATTATACAGCCGTTTATTATGGAAAGGGTCATTGCAATGCAGAATGCTCCCAACTTTATGATGTACTTTACAAGAACTCTTTTTACCGGCGTGACAGGCAGGGAGTAAGCAAATATCCGCCAGTTGCTCCGGTAGTCAGACAGAATTACCCCCGGGTCGTCCAGTATGGAAAATGCCCCGTAGGCGACCAGGTAGGTGAAGACGTAATATGTGATCGGGTCAATAATTTCAAAGGTCTCCTTATCAAGATGGGCAAGATTTCCGCAAATCATACTGAGCCGCACCAGAGAGCACATTAAAATAAAAAGCAGGACAACAAGAATATTTGTAATATAAAATTTCCGTCCGATATAAAGCTCACGATAGATAAGTCCGCCCATTATGACCACTCCTTTTTTGTCCGGTTTACATAGTAGACCATGATCTCTTCAAGAGTGGCAGGGTCGATGACAAGTCCGGAATATTTTTTTACCATGGATCCTTTGTCCGAGATCATGATCTCCGCTCCGAAATCACTGAGCCTTGCGCTGATAATATCGGCGGGATCTATTTCCTTATAGTCGGACTTGCTGCACTTGATTATACCGTGCTGTTCAAGGATCTCGTCCTTATATCCGGAGATAAGTATTTTTCCCCTGTCAATGAAGGTCACGCTGTCGGCAACCTTTTCGAGGTCGCTTGTTATATGTGAGGACATTAAAATACTGTGGCTTTCGTCCTGTAAATATTCAAGAAAAATATCAAGTATCTCGCTGCGGACAACCGGGTCAAGACCGGTGGTGGCTTCGTCCATTATAAGAAGCTCCGCTCCGTGGGAAAGTGCACAGGCAATTTGCAGCTTCATTTTCATTCCCTTGGAAAACTGTCCGATCTTTTTTTTGCGGGGAAGTGAAAGACGGTCAAGATACTGTGTGTAAACTTCGTTATCCCAATTTGAATATACACCGGACAGGACTCTTGCCATCTGGTCGGCGTTGAAAACATCGTGGAAGGGAAGCTCGTCAAATACTACGGCGATGCGCTCCTTGATGGCGATCTCGTTTTCGATATGATCCATGCCCAGCATACTTACAGTTCCGCCGTCCTTTTTGACGATGTTAAGTATTGCGCGCATGGTCGTTGTTTTTCCCGCGCCGTTCTGTCCGATAAAGCCCATGATGCTTCCCTTGGGTACGTTGAAGCTTACACTGTCAAGTGTAAATCCGTCGTATTTTTTGGTAAGATCCTTGATCTCGATCGCGTTTATGTAATCAGTCATAATAATTGACCATTTTCCCTATAGGGAAAATGTGTCCACCTCTCTTTCGATGTTTTGTGGTTTTGCGTTAGCAAAATTCTGAGCGGCAGCGAGGAAAACAAA
>JAFLUJ010000359.1 GCA_022511485.1 Oscillospiraceae bacterium
GAAGCCGTTCAATACTAATCCCGCCAAAACCGTAGGTTTTGGCAAGCCGCCTATTCCAAGGCGGCTCAAAAAATAGACTTTGTCTATTTTTTGACTTGGGATTAGTATTAATTTGTGTATTCAAGGAAAAGCTTGACCACATATGTAGTGTCGTCCTGACCGTAGGAAATATTATCCGATTTGAATTTGTTTACCGAATTTGTAAGCGCGTCCTCCATAAGATCCAGCGCCTGCTTCCGGCTTGGACTGAACAGATTGTATACGACATCGTCATAGACAGCCTTGCTGCTGCACTGTATCTGAGCGATCAGTTCCTTATTCGCCGACGCTTTGATTATCTGGTCATAAAGCATTTCATATGCCTTATCATAGCTGTCTGCCACCAATCCGTTCACAACAAAGTAATTGAACCGTTCAGACTTTGCTTCCGGATAGGAATAGGTCTGAGCATATACGTTACGGCTGCGGTCAATGACCTCGTCTGTAATACAGAAATAATCATACCTTACATAGCTGCCCAGCTTTGAATCTGTTACAGCATATGTAATATCTATATGATACCATTCTCCGCCAAGCTTTATCATGTTCCACATATGAGGCGTACCGTCCGCATCTCCTGTTATGGTCAGCGTTTCGATACCCACCTGATCGCAAAGATAGGAAAAAGCCTTTGAATATCCGCCGCAGATGGCTCTTTTATCGACAAACACTCCGTAAATATCGCTGTGGTGGGGAGCGTCCTCATCATAGACCACATTTTCCGCCAGATAGTCATAAAACAGCTTTACAATATCATACTGGCTCATATCAGAGCTTACCTTTGAAAGGATATTGTTTACCTCCGCATCTATCTCATTCTGCATACGCTCTGTTTCTGACGAGTTGTATTTATAGAAAATCGTTGCTGATTTCAGTCTCTGAGTGGTCGTAACTATAGAATACTGCATTTTTGTATCCAGATAGAATATGGAATTTTCGTCATTATAAACCAGCTCATATACGTCACAGTAATCCTGTGTTGTTATATCATCCCTGTCGGAAAGATCAACATAAGCTGATTTTCTTGAAACAGAGCTGATTATGGAATCATAAATATACAGACCCTTTTCTCCAAGATTTTTATAACCGTATGGTCTTGAGACCGACGACAGCAGCGAGGGCTTCGTATAAGGAGTTTCGTCTGATAATGTGCCTGTACCTGATGTGACGGCATTTTCGGAAGTGCTTTGAGTTTGTGCCGCAGAAGCCGTTGTTGTTGACGCCCATATGCCGCCGTTCTGGCTTGTGGATGTGCTGCCCGGGGCTGTGCTCTGACCGCTGCCGGGATCTGCTGTGCTTGCAGTTGTGGGAACAGGATATGTTGCCTGTGTCGTGGTAAACTGACGTATCGGCACATTGGGAATATCCGGCAGTACCGAAATAGTGGGTTCTGTTTCCTCAGTCTGAGAGGTCAGAGTGGTGGTAGTGGTAGCAAGGGAGGGCATAAACTCCGTTGACGCTGTACGGCTTGTGCTTTCTATATCCGGAAGGATCACCGGTTCTGTGACCGTTGTGATCTCCGTCTCATAGATCACCGTAGGTGAAGTAGGATTTGTCATCACAACAGGAAGGCCCTCATCCCAGGCGCTGCTGTTGTTATCGCAGGCAGTAAAAAGCATTCCATACATGAGCACTAACCACAGCCATCTTACGGATCTCTTCATATCAAAAGCACCGTTCCCTCTATCAGATTAGATTACGGAGATCTCTGAAAACATCCTTTCAGAGGACCCCTTGTGTCGACACACCGAACACTCTGTCATTCTGCATCGTCCGATTCATAGATAAGTGAAATATGCACGATAAACAGCGTATCGTTATTGTATTTATATGCTGAACGTATCTTCGTTCCATATTCACCGTTAATGTCCTCGATCATCTTCTTGATCTCACCGCTGTCAAAAAGTCTTGCCATAGCAGAGAAATAAATATCCTCACCTGACAGACGAAGCTCCGCTTCTCTTTTCCCCAGGATCCCCGCTGTCTTTATCTGCTCACGGATTGCGTCTGCCGCGTCGGCAGCAGAGCGATACAGCAATTTCTTTTGTGTAAAATAATTTTCTGTCTTTGCAGTGCAGGGAGGCATCCCGCTGTAAAGCTCATCGGTAAAATGGGTTATCCCCTCGATCTCTTCATCGGAAACAAGCAGATAGTCATGCCTCACGAAATCCGGATCGTTTCTGCTCAGTATGGGATCGTCCCATGTACAGTCGGCGTTATACCATTGTCCGTCAAGAAGTATCTTGTTCCATGCATGGGTATCTCCGTTTTCATTTCTTCCGCATACCGTATAGTTTGGTATCCCGGCTTTATCGCAGAGAAGCGACATTGCAGCCGCATAGCCTTCGCACTGTCCGTAGCCGCTTACAAGCACTCCGTAGGCAGAATTCACGTGCTCCTTTTTCTGAGCAAATTCACATCCGGTAACTATCCTGTCGTGGAAATGGACTATCTTGTCAAAATCCGAGGCGTCATCCGGAAGCTCGCTGATGATAGCCGAAGCTGTAACATCAAGCTCTGCACGTTTGAGATCTGCGTCCTCCTTGCTGTAAAGGTAGCTTATTTTCAGTATGGACAGCTCATCGTCAGGCGCATAGAAAATATTGCTGAGCCAGAAATATTTTCTCTCCTGATCGTAGACCAGCTTATATATTTTCCTTGCGGTGTCTCTGGAGATAGGCTCGTCGAACTCCACATACTCTTCAAAGTTCACCGCAGCGTCCTTTACCTTGTCATAAAGCAGCTTTTCCTCATCAGAAAGCGCCTCGTAAACAGGGGATACAAACTCCTCAAAGCTTGTATCTATCACCTGTCCTCTGCCGCTTGATGGTCTTTCCGATACCCGGGAGCAGCCTGTGGCAAGACCTGCCGCGACAGAAGCGCAAAGTACAAATGCTAAAATACTTTTTTTCATAATATGGTTTAGTTATAGATCACATCAAATTCTATAAGGAGCATATAGTCCCTGCACTCATCGCTTACGCCCTTTACTCCGGAAAATTCCTTTGCATAGGTGTTATAGCTTGTTCTGTCATTGTAGATAGCGTCATAAACGTCCTTAGAGCCTACCATGATCTGAGCAGTTCTTGAACCGTCCTCTGCCGCTCTTTTGATCTCAGCCTTTATTGCAGCGTCTGCGGAAGCCTTGTCGTTATATACAAGACCGCTCTTTACAAAATAGTTCTGAGCTGTTTCCGTGCAGGCAGGAGGTGTAAAATATGTGATATATCCTCCGCTGGACAAACGCTTCTGACTAACGTGCAAATGAGTGATGTCGTGTATCCACTTATCCGGAATGAGGAAATAGTTATATCTGAGATTTTTGTAATTTGGTGTTTTAAGGATCGGATCGTCCCATGTGCAGTCCAGATTGTACCATGCTCCGTCCACGTCAATGACATTCCATGCATGGGACTGACCTGCTTCTGTCTCGCCGGTGACCACCATGCTTCTTATGCCCGATCTGTCACAGAGATACTGCATAGCCTTTGCATAACCCTGACACTGGATATTTCCCTGAGCAGCTCCGCTTCCGAAAGCATTGTAAATGGTAGTGTTATAATTTCCGTTTGCGTCGTCCTTAAGCTCAAATGTGGAATTAAGAACAAGATAATCATGGAACACCTTGAGCTTTTCAAATGTAGAGGATTTTCCTGCTGCCTCCTGAACAAGCTTATCAACGACAGCGTCAATATCCTTCTGCATCTTGTTTATTGCCTCAGCGTCCTTGGTCAGATAGAAGAGCTTGCCCACCTTGTTTTTGGAGCTCATATAGAAAAGTCTCGGCTCCTGATTATAAACCAGACCGTATATCTTTGCCCATTCCTCGAGAGTGTAGGCGTCCTCGTCGCAGATCTTATAGCGCAGACCTTCAACGCCGCTTACGATCTCGTCATAAAGCTTCTTTTCCTCAGCAGTAAGGGTAGTGTATGCATATCTTTCATTGGTCGATATCTGGGTAAGCTCCAGTGAAGCCTTAGTAGTTGTTTCTGTCATCGCATTCATAATATCACCGCTGTCAAGGGTCTCTATAGGTGCATAGGTCTCGCTGACTATAGGCTCAGTAAGAACATTTCCGTCAACTCCGGTAACATAACCGCCGTCCGCATCTGTCATATAGACGTGTTCATCGTCCAGTTCCGGGAGATCAACTTCTGAACCTATAACATTTATTGAAATTGTACCTTCCTCACCCTCTGATGTATCAGTATTCTTGTCAGAACATCCTGCCAGCATGGATAATGCTATTGCAAATGCTGCGACAGAGTAAATCCATCTTGATCTTTTAAATTTCATATCCATATTTATCCGCCTGAAATTTTATCCGGCGAAAGCTCCTTTCAAATTTTTTGATCAGGACAATACCGTCCCCGGAAGAGGTCAGCCGCTTCCTGTGCGATACTGCTTCCTGCCTCCTGCTTCTTTTTTCTTGCTTCTTGTATGGAGACAGGGGGAGCCGTAAAACAGCTTTCCCCCTATCCCGGTTTTAAGAAACCTTAATTGTACAATATGTCATATTCAACGACGTTCAAATCCTCGGTAAGCTTTTTCTGACGGCTCAGCCCCTTTACATCCGAGCTCTTGGATTTTGCATAATCCTGTAATATTTTCATATACTTATCGCTTGTAAGAGTTGCCCAGAGGTCGTGATCTGTGACCCTGACATGAACAGCCTGAGTTCCGGAAGCAAGTACTGCATCAATTTCTGCCTTAAGAGCTTCCACAGCTGAATCAACATCGCTGAATTCCTTGTTGTACGCCTTGAAATAGTAGCATGAAGTGCTTGTGCAGGCAGGAGGAGTATACAGCTTTATACGTGTGCCGTTTCCTCTTTTTGCAGTGCTTATATTAAGGTGTGAAGACTTTATCATATCATCGTTGACCAGGAACAGTATGTGACGAACATAACTGCTTCTGTAATTGTCGCTGTAGGGATCGTCCCAGGTAGTATCAAGGATGTAGTATCCGTTTTCGCAGTATACAACGTTCCATGCGTGAGTGCTGCCTTCGGTGTTGTTTCCTACTACTGTCATACAGTCAATGCCTGCCATATCGCAGAGGTACTGTGTTGTCTTTGCATAGCCCTGACACTGGAGCGCTCCGTGACCGCCGAGACCGTTGTAGATACCGCAGGTCTCATAGGTTCCCTGGAGGCTGAATGTATTGTGAGTAACTACCCAGTCGTGGATGACCTTAAGCTTGCTTACAGTGCTTGTATATCCGTTGACGCTTCTCATGACCTCGCCGGCAGTAGCGTCGATAGTCTTCTGGATATTTTCTGCTTCATCGCGTGAGAACATGAAATCAAGATTTATTGAATCATATCCGCTTGGTGCAGAAGTAGAGAGCCAGAAAAGCTGAGGCTCGTTATTGAATACTATACAGTATACCTTGAAGATGTCATCGGAAAGAAGTCCGTCAGGTACATCTACCTTCCTCTGGAAGTTTTCCGCAGCCTCAACGATATTCCTGTAAAGCTTCTGCTCTGAGCTGTTCAGCTGCTGATATGGGTATCTGTCCTTATAACTCTTATTATATGTAGTGCTGATAGGCTTGTTGTCGGTGGATTTTTCATCATCCGGATTGGGAGCTGCTGTGGTAGTAGTAGTTTTCTTCTTTGTGGTAGTTGCAGCAGCAGTAGTAGTGGTAGTCTGTGCCGGAGCCTGATCTGTCACATAATCCGAGTGGATAAATGTTCCGTCTGCCAGCTTATAGTAGCCTGTATCTGTAGCGGCAACGACCTCGATCTTTGTACCTACATCGTATTTCTTAACTGCCTCTGAACCAACTATAGCCTTTGTTCTTGAATAGCAGGCAGTTTTTATGTACATTGTATCGCTTATTTCTGTTTCGCTCCAGCTCTTTTCCGCTGTAGCTTCGGTAGCGGCAGTGGAGGTCTCCTCTGTCTCAGAGGTCTCGGAAGTAGTTTCCGATGTCTCCTCTGTTTCTTCGGTAGTTGTTTCTGTAGTTGTTTCCTCAGTGGTAGTAGTGGTCTCCTCCTCTGTCATTGACATTGTGGTCAGAGACACAGAAGCAGTAGTGCCCTGATCCGGAAGTCCGGATGCATCCTCATCGGTCTTTTTACAGCCGGCAAGCATTGAAGCCGCCATCAGAAAGGCGAGTATCAAACTAATCTTTTTCTTCATTGACCTTGTTCTCCTTTTTTACAGTATTTTCTTCATTGATGATTTGTGCCTTGATCTTTGTAATAAATTTATCCTCCGTGACTAACACGGTGAAAACCATATTTTCATATTCCGCCGACGGATTTTCATTCTCCTCGGGGATACGTCCCAGCAGCTCAACCACAAAGCCGCTCATTGTATCGAAGCCGTTGTCCTCGGGAAGCTCTATACCGAACTCGGGAAGTATCCTTCCCGGGTCTGCCGTTCCCGCAATAGTATATGTGTCGTCGGAGATCTTGATAAGCTCCTCTTCCTCCTCGTCGTACTCGTCCTGGATATTGCCCACTATAGTTTCTATGATGTCCTCCATAGTAACTATGCCTGCCGTTCCGCCGTATTCGTCAATGACCGCCGCCATCTGCATCTTGTTGTCGGTAAGACGCTTGAAAGCCTCTCCGCAGGTAACAGATTCCGGAAGGTAGAGTATATCCCTCACGAAGCTTTTTACCTCAGCGTCCGCCGCTGCCTCCGAACCTACCAGACAAAGCAGATCCTTTACGCAGATTATACCGATGATGTGGTCGATGGTATCCTCATAAACAGGGATACGCGAGAACCCGCTGTCTATGGCAGCATTCACCACCTGAGAGATCTCCGCAGTTGACTTCACCGCCGTAACCTCTGTTCTGTGGGTCATAACGTCCGATACGGTGACATCGTCAAAATCGAAGATATTGTTTATCATTTCCCTCTGGGATTCCTCGATAACTCCGGTCTCGTTTCCGGCGTCCACCATCATAAGGATCTCCTCCTCGGTGACAACGTCCTTTTCGGAAGCCGTCCCCGGAGAAAGCAGCTTTATCAAAAAAGCAGTAAGAGCCGTCAGCGGTGTAAGGATAATTACCAGATATTTCACAAATGGTGCGCAGAAGCAGGCAAGCTTCTCGCTTCCCCCCGCTGCAAGTCTTTTAGGTATACCGTCACAGAAGACCGTCAGCAGCAGAACTGTACACAGGAGTATTATCGCCGCCGCAGCGAATCCGTAGAGGACTCCCTCGCCGGAAGCGGCATTATCAGCAGCGCCCAAGGCTTTCTCCAGAAATCCCGTCAGCGGCGCAAGACAGTAAAACACCGCCGCATATGCAATGATAACTGTCATGAGAGTTCTGCCCACTGCAAAGGAGGTCACCAGCTTTGCCGGCTTATCCAGCAGCTTTTCTAAGGTTTTCCGTCTCTTTTCGGCGTCGGTCTTCCTGATTTTTCTGTCGTCTATTTCGGTAACAGCGGTTTCGCAGACGGTAAAAAATGCTTTTACCGCAGCCGCAGCTATAATGAACAGAAGACCGCCATGCCCGTCTGAATCCATAATCAGCATCCTTTTAATAAAATTTGTGCAATGCGCCATCTTTTCAAAGGGTATTGCACACATAAAAATTATAAACCATTTAAATAAAAAAGTCAAGGCGGGAAAACAAGCCAAAACTTATGAAAAATCACAGAATTTGAACCACTTTTTTGGCGCATTTGCGTGAAAAATGCTTATATGCATGATTCTCTGTAACCATTTTGTAACTTATACGCATTATTTATATAAGTCCCTCTGCAAAATTTGCCGCTTCTGCAAGGGGTATACCTCTGACGCGATGCTTTGCGGCACGCTCTCCCCTGGTGTAGATATGAACATCACAGCTCTTATTGAACCTCTGAAAGATGGTCTGGGTCAGCCGGACATACACTATCTTATTTTTGGGAACAATTACCGTATGAAACTGATAGAATTTACAATATTTCAATGTGACTGTTTCTCCGCCGTCCCCGATGCCGGTGGTAAATTTAGCCGCCGTTTTGACGATCAGCAGATAGACGGATGGTATCTCTCCCATCACGAGCAGAAATTTTATAACGCTGTCCCATGTGGGAAAAAGTCTCATGGCAAAATATGCCGTCGCGGGAAAAGCTGCTATCATTATTATGGGAGGCATTATAAAAGGCATTATATACCACTTCTTGGGTCTCATAGAGATATTACTGATCGTAAAATTCGGAAGTATCATCTGCATTGAGCCGATGACCCTGTTTTTTGTAGTTACCGGGACAAAGACGGGAATCTCGTTTTTCTCCTTGCCATAGCCTGTACAGCTTACGTGTACGGACATGACCTTGCAAATTTTCATTAACAGATTCTGGCGCAGATCGGCATAATTTATTCTGGAATAATTTATAAAATATTTCCATCTGGAAAAGAAGCCGTTTTCTACAAAAATATTTTTCCCGCATCTTTGGACCATAAAGTTTATATGCCTCAGCAAGTTGGAAAAAAATGAGAACCCCCAGCTTACAGCTATCACAAGAGTGAGGGCAACGGAAAAGGGAGTAACTCCTTTTACAATTGTCTGGACAACATTAGTCACGTCCGAAACTGCGGAGAAGAACATTTCCTCCAGCTCGTTCCCGACGATCCGTCCTCCCTGAATAAAGAGCGTCCCAAGAAAGATTACGCCCGAAAGAGTGGAAGAAAAAACCAGCGAAAAGAAGATCAGATTATACTTTGAGGCGTAATAGCTTATTCTTGTATTTGTCGACTCGTTTGGCATTTTATTGTATAATTCTGTATAATCATTTAACGGGATAATAAGCTGTATGTCCGCCCCTCCCCGTTTGTTTTTTGCCGAACGTGAATCTGAATCCAGCGAAAGGGTCACTGCTTTTATAGGTCTGAACCACAGCGCTCTCTTTGAAGTTGCACAGGACAGCACATTATAAGGAAGCAGAAATTCATTCCGGATAAAGACACCGCTGCTTATAAAAATACCCTCCTCCCGGATCTCATAACGGTCAAATTCCCACCGGAGAACTGCCACTCCGATGATGACCAGTATGACAATTATATCCAGATATGCACCTCTCACCCATCTGTAAAAGTCGAACTTCAAAGCAAAGAGACCTCTCACCAGGGGGATAAGCAGAAGCCAGAAATTGGCTGTTGTATATTTAAGGATAGCGATCTTATGCTGATGCTTCAGCTGCGGATGTTTCATCAAAGACCTCCCCTGCTGTTAAGATACTGACGTATTTTCCTGCTGATCTCCTCCAGATCCGAGGAGGAGAGGAAGAAGCAGACCAATCTTCCGCCGTAAGCGCTTATCAACAGAAAGTTAAAGCTTGTATATTTTGAAAACGGCATGGAAATAGCGGTTGTATACTGCACCGAGGACATTTTCACATAGCTAATATTTTTAAAAAATATTCCAGAGCGTATAGTTATTTCATCGTCCGATAGGGTATAGCTTACCGAATGATACCAAAGAGGCAGAATAATCAGGAGGAAAATAACATAAGCTGTTACAAGCAGAATGATGAATGCCCATATAATGATTTCCGGAACTGTGATCTTTGGAATATCAAAATAATTGGGAAAATGGCTCTGCAAATAATACAGTAAGTATTTTAATCCAATAATTATACAGATTATAAGAATAAATGTTGTTACTCTCAGGAATTTTAGGCTTCTTTTATCCGCATAGTATTTTTTCATAATGATATTATCCAATCCATAAAAATAAATCTTAGTTTATATACTATTATATTATATCACAATTCTATTGACGAGAAAACTATTTTTGATGTAAATTACAAGGGGATTTTCAGGATAATATTTGGTTAATTTTATGCTTATGGGCTTGTAGTGAATTTTTATTGTTGCTTCAAATACTTTACTTGTTCTCAAAGGGTACGAGGGTCAGGAAACCAAAGGGGGAGGGGAACATGAAATCGTTTGAGTGGTTTTCCCCTCCCCCTTAGGTTTCCTACCCTCGCGCTCCCTACCTTCCTTACCCCCACCTCT
>JAFLUJ010000360.1 GCA_022511485.1 Oscillospiraceae bacterium
ATACAATGAAAATCCCACAAAGCAGGATTCATGGGATGTTGTAAAGAGCTGGACGATCAGAGATGCATCTACAGGAACTATTGTAACAAGATATATGCTTGTTCCTTCCTATAACTATGATGAAGACAAGATCAACCAGATCATTGACGAGGATAAGGGCTCAAACAATACTTACAAGCAGTATACGCCATATGATTCAGTACCTAATATAAGTTCAGATGAGATGGTCATATTCTATAGCAAAAAAGGCGTAACAATGTGCATGGTAGTACCTGCTAACAGTACCATGAGTGAGATCATAAAGGCTAATGATGCTATTAAGGCTGATACAGGCGTTTATGAATATAATGTAATGTATTCATCAAAGCCTACTGAAGTTGGCGAAAATGAGGATTATATAAGCGGATATATTGATAATATGTATGTATATGTACTGTACAATAAGAGTGCATATAAGAATGCTGCTGATGCATTCAACGCTTCAAACTCAAGACGCGCTGACGGAGTAAAATAATCAATTTGTTTTCTTGGTAAAGGATTCCCTGATAAACTATCGGGGGATCCTTTTTTAAATCATAAGATGACATATCTGACGCAGACAGAGGGAATTTCTGACAGTTATCTTTGCCTACCGACATTGTAGGGATTAGTATTAAAAAAATTTTTATGATGTGCAAAAAAATACCCTTTTCATTCGTTTTATTAGTGAGACGAGCCGAAAGGAAGTTCATTGCAATGACTCAAAAGGAAAAAATTCTTCTGGAACAGGACTTTGAAGCCTACTCCAACACCGTTCTGAGGATAGCTGTTCAGAACACCAAAAATTATCACGACGCTGAGGACATTGTCCAGGAGGTGTTTATTCGCCTCGCGAAAAACATAAACACTTTTCGTGACGAAAGTCACAAAAAAGCGTGGATAATCCGGGTGACTATTAATATTTGCCGGGACATGAACCGCTTTACGGCGTTCCGAAAATTTCAGCCGCTGGAGGAGTATCCTTATATCTCCATTGACGGAGGAATGGAACGCTGTGAGCTGCTGGAGCTGATAAGAAAGCTTCCCGAAGCAAAGCGAAATGCAGTTTATTTGTTTTACTATGAGGGAATGACTATTGAAGAAATTGCAGAAGCTACGGGAAAAAGTCCTGGTACGGTAGGTTCTGATCTGCACCGTGCCCGCAGGATGCTTCGTTTAGAGCTTGAAGATTGAGAGGTATTATCTATGAAGATCAATGATATTAAAAAAGCTTTTGACAGCGTTTCGGCAAACGGTGAGCTGAAAGAAAAGGTGTTCTCACGGCTTGAAGCCGAAACGGAGGATGTTCCTAATACGGAAACGTCTTATATAGAACTGAAAAAGGGAGGCGGTTCATGGATCACAGTAACGACCCTATGCACTGCTGTCGCTATGATAGCAATAATGTTTGTTCTCAGCAATATGATATTTAATGTTGATGATATTGTATTGACGCCTGCAGAGGTTACGGAAACAACATCTGCGGTGGCTGAAATTCCAGAAAACACTGCCCTTGTAACACTCAGACTTGTGGACGAAAACGGTGTTCCGATCAAAAATATGCGCATAGATTATCTGCCCGTAATTGTTACAATGCAGGAGAACACGGCGTGGGAAGGATGGTCAGATACATCATATACATTTGATGCCGAAAATTTTGACAAGGGAGGAACCATACCAATAACCTATGGCAGAGACAAGGAGCTGCTGATACCATATGGAGATTACTGCTTTGTCATATCGGACGCAATGCCAAACGCTGAATATAATATGTTTGTTATTGAGCAGGTGGGCATTATGAGTTTTATGGACGGAAGCGGAACAGCCACTCAGTATATTTCTGTTGACGAAAATACAGAAGAAATAGTCCTTACTGCCTGGAAAGAAGCTGGCTCATATGGACGCAGCTATCCCAAGCTTGGAGTTATCCTTCAGGATGCAAACGGCGATCCCCTGCCTGGCTATACGGTAATTTTAAAACCGACGGATGGCATAATGATGGAGGGATATTCAGACAAATACGGCGGATATGTGCTTACCGTCACCGATGAAAATGGAGAAGCTTTCTGGCGTAATATTCATACCAGCGGAGAATTCGAGGTAATAGCCTACAAGGAGGAGCTTCATCCTGCTGATGAGCCAGTACTTGAACCCTTTGTTTTTGACGGCGGCAATATATTCAGCTACGTTTACAATGACAAAGTACTCATTGACGAAAAGGTATTTAAAATGGCAGAATAAATCCAAAAAATTACAACTAAAAAGGAGATAATAATATGAAAAGGTCTGTTAAAGCAATTGCAGCGGCTGCTGCCGCTCTTACAATGGCGCTCTCATGTGTATCCGCAGCCTATGCGGTCAGTGACGCTCCCGCTGTTCAGTCGGATAATGAAAGCGTAACAAAATATGAATTTACCGAGAGAAAGACCGTTGAAGTTCCTTACAATGGCAACGTTATGTTTGCGGATAACGATGGTACGGTTTATTACATGGGCAGCGTATCAAAAGACCGTGCAAAAATATTTACACTGGACGAAAACGGAAAGATCAGATATTCTTATAATTGCGACAGCTATGTAAATGATAAGGGAGAAAAAATCTCTCCATTGATGAATCCGACACTTAAACAATGCGGCGATTATCTTTACCTTATCTATTCTGAATATTCCGGGTTAGTATATATGTCAGTAAAAGAAAATGTGATAGTCAAGCTTGATAAGAAGCTTAATGAGATCGAAAAGTACAGATACGAAAAAGGCAACAGCATTGACACAAATGGCGAAAAGGTTGTTTATCTCAAAGGATATTCAAAAATATATATCTGCGACATGGATGGCAAAAACAAAAAGCTGCTGTATTCTGTAAAAAACAATGCGAAGCCTCATGAGCAGCCTCTTAACAGTATTGCTATCGCAGGAAATTATGTTGGTTTTCAGAAAAGGACGGGCTATGCAAACGAGTCTGACCGTAAGGAATACTGCGGAATCATTGATATCCAAACCGGCGGGATAACTCTCCATGAGCAAAGAAGTGTTAAGCAGGTATTCAGCAGCAATGGGAATCTTATCTGGTACGGTGATTATGGATACTATCCGGAAAATGATGATTCAAATATTTCTTCCGATGTTATTTCCGGGGGCGCTGCTGCTGTTGACAGTTATTTGAGTAAGCGTTATAAATATTATAGTAACAGTGAGATCTATGTTTTTGACTGTGAAAGCTATTCTGTGGTAAAGACACCTAACGCTAAAGAAGCGGGTCAGGATTCGATCATAGACAATAAGGGAAATCTCATTACAACAAGTTATGATGGAAAGGGAAATGTTATCTACAGAATTTACCGTGACGGCAGGCTGCTGGGAGAGCATACAGTCAGCTATAAGGGCTACTGCAAAGCTGTCGCAAACGATGGTGTGCTGACCATATGCTATGATGGATATACCCCTACTGCTGATGACTGGATAGGCTGGAATGATAGTACTCCACAGGAGGAAGTGGAGGCTATGCTGGCAGAACAGGCTGAAAGATCAGCAAAGCTAAAGGAAATGTATCCCATGAAGTCTGTGACATTTTCATATAAATAATATAAAACGGCTGCTGCACCTGTTAAGCTTTGGTGCAGCAGCCGTTTGTATGATCTGCTGTTTTTGTCTTTTAATGATTTTTCCGCAAATCTCTGTATCGTTATCAGTTTAAAGACGTCCTATCGACAGAGTATTATTTTTGCTTTGTCAGGATATGCGAACCTGTTCGCCCTTTTCGGACTGCTGTCTCTTGATCTTCTTGGAGGTTGTCTTTTCAAACTCCTTATCCCTTATGCGAAGTCCCCGGATAGTTTTTGCGGAGGTAAGCTCGGTGTTGATCTTCTTTATCGCTTCGTTAAGAGCGGCTATGATTTCATCCCTGCTCATTTTTGCAGATAACTCCGGATTTGGGAATATCTCTGCTACGATAACGCCGTCCTCGGCATATACAAGAACTTCTCCTGCAATGTCAACGGAGGTAAATTTATTTTCTATCTCCTCGGGAGAAACATTTTCGCCGTTGCTTAATATGATAAGATTTTTCTTTCTTCCGGTGATGAAGATCCTGCCGTCCTCAACATAGCCAAGGTCTCCTGTGCAGAGCCAGCCGTCCTCCGTGAGGGCTGCTGCTGTCTCCTCCGGGTCTTTATAATATCCCTTCATAACGGAGGGGCTTTTTGCCCGGATCTCGCCGTCCACGATCTTTACCTCGCAGCCGTTTACGATCTTGCCAACGTCCCCTTTGAGGCTTACTTCCTCGGTGAAGTTTGCCGTTGAAATACGGGGAGAGCACTCGGTCATGCCATATCCCTGAGCAATGGGGATACCAAGCTCCATATATCCCTTTACGATACTTGGATCGAGATATGCGCCTCCGCTGTAGATACCCTTTAATCTTCCTCCGAAAACTCCCTTTGCTATTGCAGCCGGAGGAAGCTCCGGATGAGCTTTTATTCCTGCCTGTATCTGCTTGTACATGGTCTGGGCGATCATTGGAACAAGAAGCATGATAGTAGGCTGGAACAATTTAAGATTCTGGGGAATACGCAGCATTGAATCATTTACGCACAGGGTCGTTCCGTATCTGATGGAAAGCAGCACGTCACAGGTAAAGCAATAGATATGATGTATGGGAAGTACAGTCAGCAGAACGTCCTCGGGAGAGCTTTCGTTATCCTGACACATAGCGTTGTCTATCAGGTTGCTGTGGGCAAGCATAACTCCCTTTGCCTTTCCTGTTGTACCGGAGGTGTATACTATAGATGCCAGAGAATCCGGCTGGATGGGGGGAAGCTCCGCAGGCTCATACTCTGCCGTCAATGAGGGGATAGAAGCGCCGCCGTTCTCTGTTTCCTGCAAACAGATATAGGTTTTTACAGCAGGACAGTTTGTCTTTATAGCAGGAAGCATGGGATCGAAACGGGAGTCATAATAAAATACGGTGGTATCCGAACGGTTCAGCAGGTCGCAGATGTCTGCGGGAGCAAGCTGAGCGTCAAGGGGGACGATAACGTTTCCGCCCAGGACTGTTCCGAAGTATCCTACCAGATAGGCATAGCTTGTAGGACCTATTACAGCAGCATGGATCTTTTCTCCGCCGGAACGGGCTTTCAGAAACGCTGCAATACGGCGGCAGTTATCATAAAACTGATTGAAGGACTTGCTGACGATCTCATTAGGACCGGCTTTTTCACGGACAAAGTCCTTGTCTCCATATTCCTCTGCTGCAAGTCTTACTAAGTCCTGCAAGGTTTTTACTGCACTTTTTTCCATAATTATTGACCCTCCTATATTTTATTTTACTTTTTCAGCTTTTCAAGATAGTCCACTGCTTCCTGTACAGTGGTAAGCTTAAGCACATCCTCCTCGTTTACGGTCACGTTCAGAGTGGATTCAAGCTCGCCGAGAAGGCTCATAAAATCGTAGGAATTGAATCCTAAGTCCTCGATAAACTTTGATTCGGGAGTGATACTCTCCGGGTCAACATCAACATAATTACAGATAAGCTCTTTTAACTGATCGAACATTTTAATTACCTCCAAATTTATCAGGGAGATACCCTGAGATTTAATATTATTTTAATTATACAAATAGTATAATTTGAGATTTATATCATTTCGAGTATTTCACCTACTGTGCGATCCTTGTCCTCTATTCCTCTGAACAGAACGCGGCAGAGATAGTAATAGAGATACTCCATTTCGGACTGGGTGACAACGTCGCTCCGATATTCAAAATTAAAGTTAAGACCGCCGTCGGTAGTTCTGTGCATTACTGTAAGATACAAGGGCTGAGCGGCAACTCCGTTTGAATACCACTGGCTCTTGTAGGAAATGTCCGGAAGGTTGGATTCCTTTTGTCTGACAGTAAGAGGCTGATAAGTAAGACTTATGCTTTCGTAGCTTGCTCCCGGAGTGAGCTTCCAGTACTTGCCCCGCTCAATTGTATATTCAATGGGGTCGTAATTTGCATGACGGAATATTTTGTTCTGCTCGCCCTGTATGATATTCAGAGCTTCCATAAATGTAGTTTCCGGCTCGATTATGGTACGCATGGGGAAGAAGTGTATCCTTGTTCCTCCGGAGCGTTTTTCAAGGAGCGTTCCCCGACGGGCAACGCAGCTTTTTACGGATACGTCCTTTTCGTCATTGTTGAACTTGGAAAGTACGGTTCTCAGACCCATAAGAAGCAGGCTTGCCATCGGGATATGATTATCAAGGCAGAACTGCATAAGCCTTTCGGAAGGTTCTTTTTCCAGCTCAAAGACGGAAATATCAGCGCTGGGGTCTTTTGAAACTACCATGCAGCTTCTGAGGTCAGAATTTCCCGTTTCACGTCTGGCAGTGAGAAGTCTGCCCATTCCTGTGAAGTCGGTATACATAGGCTCGTCCTTAGCGATCTCGCCCATCCAGAACTCTTTGTCCTTCTGTCTTGCGGGAGAGTTTGCCTCATATTCCAGATCCTTTTCCACTGCTTTCAGGTAGGGCATGGGATCTGTTTTCGGCATGGGAGTGCCGTATTTTTTTGCGCAGTACAGCTCCAGAACGTAGCTGTCGAATCCGATAATGGAACTGGAGTCCATTGTCATATGATCTACCTTGAGGTAAATTCCGTTGAATCCGTCCGGCAGCTTTATCATTACCACCTGATTCATGGGGGAGTTGTAACGCTCGAAAGGGACTGCCGTCCATTTCTTCATTTCGTTATGGGCGTCCTCCTCTTTCCATGAAGAGAAGTCCTTAAAGCCTATCTCTCTTTCCTCAAAGGGTACAATATACTGATAGACGGTGTCGTCCTCGTCCTTTATAAAGCGGAGGCGCATTGAATCAAATTTCCTGTAGGTCTCATAGATGGCTTCCTTAAGGAGGTTAAAGTCCACGTCCTGCTGCACGTAAAAGCCTGTACCTATACACAGCACCTGGTGAGGAGCGTATTTTATAGTGTAGTTATGAAGTCTCTGGGCTGCTGTCAGGGGATATGCCTTTACAGACGCTCCGTTGATAATAAATTCCTTCATATTTATATGATCCTTTCCGAGAGTTTAGCCGGCATATTTGCCTAAGAACTGAAATACCTTGTTTTCATAAAGCTCCGGGGCTTCAAAAAGACTTGCTCCGTGACCTGCATTGTCCACTAAAAGCATATCCTTGGGAGCGGCGCAGACCTGATAATTTTTCTCGCTCATCCAGACAGGGACAAATTTATCGTTCTTGCCATGGATAAACAGTGTGGGGATAGTTGTCCTGCTCATTGCTGTCAGGGTGCTGTATTCGCTGAATCCGTATCCTGCCTTCCGTCTGCAAAGCTCGTCTGTAATATTCATTATGGGAAATGGCGGCAGCTTGTAGTCCCTTTTAAGGACGTGAGCAAATACGTCATAGGGGGATGTAAAAGCACAGTCTGCGATAACTGCTTTGACGTTATCCGGCATTCCGGGAAGTCCGCTTGCCATAAGCACTGTTGCTGCGCCCATTGAAACTCCGTGCAGAATGATGTCCTTTTTACTGTCAAAGCGTTCGTTGGCATAGTCTATCCATGCAAGACAGTCAAAGCGGTCAAGAATGCCGAAGCCGGAATATTCTCCGTCGCTTTCTCCGTGAGCCCGGGCGTCGACCATAAGAACATCATAGCCTCTCTTTAAAAAGCTGACTGCTATAGTCGAGCATCCCATCCTGTTGCTGGTATATCCGTGGAAAGCTATCAGAAGCTTATTTGCAGGCTCTGTAGGAGTGTGGACGTAATCTCCGTGGAGGGTAAGACCGTCCCTTGATCTGATGATCAGATGCTCGGTCTCCTGTTGTAAAATCCATTCCTTCCGGGATTGTATCATCTTCTGATACACCTCCCATTGTTTCTCGCTTGCCATTTCGCTTACATCGACTTTTACACCGTCCTGTCTTGGTATGACCTTATTGAACAGGGTCAGTGCACCAACGGCGGCAGCTCCCGCTCCCGCAAGAAGCGCTCCTCCGACAAAACCTGCCGCCTTAAGCGGATCGCTCATAGTAAATCACCCTTTCATAATTATATTTCTGACAATTTTCGACCGGCGGTCGAAATCTTCTGCTATTTATTTTAACATATTTTCGACCGGCGGTCAAGTATATGTGAAAATATTTCTTATTAACACTCCGAAAATTTTTCTTGCCAAGAGGAAAAAAATGTGCTATACTAATGACAACAACGAAAGGAGGCTCGTCCGCTATTAAATGAAAAACAGCAGCGATAAAAAAGAACTGATACTCGACGCTATGAAGCAGCTTATGTCGGAGGTTAGTTACAGAGACATATCAGTCAGCGATATTGCACGTAAAGCCGGTATCGGCAAGGGCAGCATATATTATTATTTTGACAGTAAGGACGAGATCCTGCATGAGGTGATCGAAAGCAGCTATCGTCTTGCGATAAAAGAATATCTCGATAGTGTGGAAGCGGATATGTCCGCACTGGAAAAGATAAGACATCTTTTCCGCAGCATTATATGTGAGGAGTTCAATGACAAGGAGCGGAATTTTATCCTTACCCTGATCCCTGACGATGATATGCTGCTGCAAAATATGCTGAAATACATTGCAATAAAGGAGATCTCTCCTATACTGGGGGATATACTCGAACAGGGCATACGGGAGGGTACGATCTCTACGGAAACTCCCAGGGAATCGGCGGAGATAGTCATTGCAGTGCTTACCTTTCTGCTGGACTACGCTGTTTTTCCAAAGGACGACTCGGACGGTTTTGAAAAGAAGCTGAAAATTTTTGCAGGTGTGCTTGAGACCTGCTTCAAAACAGAACAGGGTGGATTTGATTTTCTGCTGGACATGAACGGGTAATGTACTTGCAGTAAATTATTAAATATATTATATAGAAAGGAATGATCTACTATGGCAAAAACCACTCTTATCACAGGAGGAGCTGCCAGCGGCAAGTCAAGATGGGCAGCAACCTATTTTTCGGGCTGTGATTATGTTCTCTATCTGCGTACGCATAAGGAGGTCGATACTGACACGATGAAGCGTATCGACTATGACAATAAGCTGCATCTGGTGGAATGGGACATAAAGACCGATGTTTACAGCGAGCCTGTAAAGCTTTTTACGGATCACAAGTTTGTTATTTTCGACGACCTTACGGACTACACTAATGCTGTAATAAATGAGATGTGTCCGGATATAGAAAAAATAACATACGAGCTTACAAAGGAAATAGAAAAAAAGATCATCAAGGATATTACCGATATGTACGACGGCATTGCAGAAATAGACGGAAGCATGGTAATAATAACTATGGAGCCGGGATTTTCCGTTACTCCGGACAGCGTTGCTCAGAAGGCTTTCAGGGATATTCTCGGCAATGTAAATCAGAGGATCGCCAATATATCTGATGAGGTATATCTTTCTGCCAGCGGTATCCAGTTCAGGATTAAATAAGGCAGTATCTCAAAAGGGCGCAGACGTCCTTTGCTCGTAAAACAAATTTATTACAGAAAGGAATAATTGTTATGACTTTTGAAGATTTTATCATGGAAGCAAGAGCACTTAATGCATCTGATATTCACCTCACTGTCGGCGCTCCTACGGTGGTAAGAGTAAACGGTGAGCTCCAGCCCTTCGGTGATCTCAGCGATATGGTGGTAAACCGCACGATACTCTCTATCCTTTCGGCAGAGCAGGAAAAGCGTCTTACAGAAGGACACGATATTGATTTCAGCTTCGAGCTTAAAAACGGTGCAAGACAGAGAGTAAATGTTTTCCGCCAGAGCGGCAGACTGGCTTGCAGTATCAGACTGCTGAACGATGTTATCCCCACTCTTGCGGATATAAAAATGCCTTCCG
>JAFLUJ010000361.1 GCA_022511485.1 Oscillospiraceae bacterium
CCGCGCTTCTGTAATATCGGAGATAGCCCCGGAGGCAATTAGCTGTATCGCAATATTTCCGTAAGCGGTTGCTTCGATAGGTCCGGCAGTGACCTCGCAATTGCAGGCGCTGGCGGTCATCTGACAAAGGAGACCGTCCTTTGTGCCGCCTCCGATAAGATTTATGGAGCGGTATTCCTTTTCGGTGCAGGTCTTTATCTCCTCAAATGCCTGACGGTATTTCAGCGCCAGACTTTCATAAATGCACCGCATGACCTCTCCCGTAGTTTCCGGGACGGGCTGTCCTGTTCTGCGGCAGAAATCCTTTACTCTGGACGGAATGTCCCCCTCGGGAACAAATTCGGGAGCGTCCGGATCAATGAAGCATTTGAAGGGCTCTGCTTCAAGAGCAAGCCTTTCAAGCTCGGCAAAGGAAAGCTCGTTTCCCTCCCGTCTGAACTGACGGCGGGATTCCTGAATGAGCCAGAGACCGATTATATTTTTCAGGAACGTTGTTGTACCTCCGTATCCAGTCTCATTGGTAAGATTAAGAGCCTCGGAGACCGGATTTATAAGCGGCTCCTGGAGCTCAGTACCAAACAGAGACCAGGTTCCGCAGGAGATGAAAATAAAATCCTTTTCCTCAGTGGGGACAGCCGCAACGGCACACTGTGTGTCGTGACCGCATACTGCAATGACCTCCGCGGGAGGGGCATTCAGCTCCTGACAGATGTCTCCCCGGAGCATTCCCACATAAGTTCCGGAGGGGATTATTTCCGTAAAAATATTCTTAGGAAGTTTCAGTTTATTGATGACCGTCTCCGACCATTTCTTATTTACAGCGTTCATTATCTGGGTGGTGGAAGCTATGGAGACCTCGCTTCTTTTAACGCCGGTGAGCAGGTAGTTGAAAAGATCGGGCATAAGCAGGAGCGTCCGGGCATTTTTCAGCATATGTGGACGCTTCCTTTGAAGTGACATAAGCTGAAAGACGGTATTTATGTCCATAAACTGATTTCCGGTGATCTTGTAAAACGGCTCTCTTGGAAAGATTTTCAGAGCCTGCTCCACCATTCCGGAGGTTCTTTCGTCCCGGTAATGGACAGGACTTTCCAGCAGCGCACCGTCTGCGCCGATGAGACCGAAATCCACGCCCCATGTGTCAACGCCGATAGTATCGAAGCCTCCCGCAAGGACGGCTTTGGAAATTCCCTGCTTTATCTCGTAGAACAGACGGTAAACGTCCCAGTAAAAAGTACCGTTCATTTTTACGGGATTATTTTCAAAGCGGTGTATCTCTTCAAGGACGATTTTTTCTCCGTCAAATGTGCCAAGCATGGCTCTTCCGCTTGATGCTCCGAAATCAAAGGCTAAAGCTGTTTTTATATTACTCATTTCACAACACCCTTTTTCAGAATAATATTTGCGTAGATTTCCTCTTCGCCGGTGGCAATAACGGCAAAGGCAGTTTTTGCTCTCTCATAGAAAGCAAAACGCTCGATCATTTCTATTTTGCAGTTCTCCGGCTCGTATTTGTTGATGATCTCCTTGTATTTGTCCCAGATGGTGGGGACTACCGGGTCACCGGGAACGACCTCCATAAGCATCACAGGCTTTTCTGTGTATGTATCAAGGGGGAAAAGCTGCATGATAGCGTCAAGAAGCTCTGGAACTCCATGACCGTCGCAGCGGATGACTCTTTGCCCGATAGTCTCCGAGGGGAAATTTCCGTCGGCGATGACGATTTCGTCACCATGTCCCATTTCCATAAGAGTTTTCACCAGCTCCGGTGAGAGAATTTTCGGTATGTTTTTAAGCATAACTATCTTCCTTTCTATAGATAAAATCAATAATTAATTCCCTGTAATTCAAAATATAACACCCTCGGTATAAGCAAGATCAAAACAACCATGACAATGACAGATACGCACAGAGCGATTTTTATTTTTTTCATCTGCCGTCGTTTTTCTTTCGGGGCAGTAACTAACAGAATGATAAACACGCTTGTCAGAACAAGTATCGCAAATGCAGCAACAGCCAGCACAGATGTAACACGATACCTTTCAGTAAATTCAATCATCGTTATCAGCCGCTCCTTTTTCTGGATCATCAGATTCCGAGCCTTTGCTTACAACAAATTTTATTACTCCTCCATATTCAAATTTTTCTCCACGTTCAGGTGATGTGGAAATTACTATTCCCGCAGGGTATTCATCGGAATATTCTTCGCTTTCAATTTCAACTATAAAATTTTCTTTGCAATAATTTTCAGCAAACTCAAGATCAAGACCGATCACATTCGGAACTGTCACCATGCGTGGACCTTTGCTGATAACGCAGCGTACTTCGGGAGCACCGCGTGATGTGACCTTGCCGCTTGGCGGATATTGACGGATAATTGTATACTCCGGATATTCAGAGGAATATTCCATACTTTCGCCCATCAAATTCAGATAACCGTCATATTCCGCTTTGCACTCGTAATAATCAAGCCCTGTCAGGTCAGGTATTGTAAATTCAGAAAGCGGTGGAGGCGGCGGAACTACCGGCGGTGCAAAACGAAACGCAAGCACTGTCATCACAGGTACAAGCACAGACGAAACACAGGCAGCAATTTTGACCCTTTTTGCCGGTTTGCGATTCTCTTTTTTTGCGGTTATCATCCTGGTGACAAGCACAATTGTCCGGATAAAAGCTGCTGCTGCAATAATTGCAAATATGATCGTGGGCAAATGTGGGTCGATACCGCCAAACAAAACTCGTGTTAATGTAGACATTATGTATCACTCCTTTAAGTTCAAACGTATCCCGTAAAATTAGTTTTTGTTTGGGTTGACGTATGTATATTCATATAATAACACAGTATTGTACGTTTGTCAACCTTAAAAGGAGATTTTAAAAAAAATCAAACAGTATCCCCGATGGGAACATAGTCATATCGGGGATATTGCTTTAAACACTAAAAACAATTATATCGGACAGTAATTACATAAGGGATTTGTAAAGCTCGGTGATCTCCTCTACGGAAGTATCTCTTGGATTTCCGGGACGGCAGGCATCGTCAAATGCGGACTGTGCAAGGAAAGGAATATCCTCTGTCTTTACGATGTCCTTAAGGTCAGCAGGGATACCAACATCCTTGGAAAGCTGCTTAACAGCTTCGATAGCTGCCTTTCTGTACTCATCCTGGGACATTGTATCAACGCCCTTGACGCCCATTGCCCTTGCGATCTCACGATATTTTTCTCCGGTAGCAGGAGCGTTGTACTCCATTACTGTAGGAAGGATGATTGCGTTTGCAACACCGTGGGGAGTGTCATAAAGAGCGCCCAGAGGGTGAGCCATGGAGTGAACTATGCCAAGTCCCACATTGGAGAATCCCATACCTGCAACATACTGACCGAGAGCCATATCCAGTCTGCCCTCTTTTGTGTTGTCAACTGCACCGCGGAGGCTTCTTGCGATTATCTCAATAGCCTTGAGATGGAACATATCGGAAAGCTCCCATGCACCCTTGGTAATGTATCCCTCGATAGCGTGAGTGAGGGCGTCCATACCGGTAGCAGCAGTAAGGCTCTTGGGCATGGATTCCATCATGTCGGGATCAACGAAAGCAACCACGGGAATGTCGTGTGGATCAACACAAACCATCTTTCTGTTCTTCTCCACGTCGGTAATTACGTAGTTGATGGTTACCTCAGCAGCTGTTCCTGCTGTTGTGGGAACTGCTAAAATGGGAACGCTCGCTTTCTTTGTATCAGCAACGCCTTCGAGACTTCTTACGTCAGCAAACTCTGGATTGTTGATGATTATACCGATAGCCTTTGCAGTGTCCATTGAAGAACCGCCGCCTACAGCGATGATATAGTCAGCTCCTGCTTTTTTGAAAGCCTCTACGCCAGCCTGTACGTTTTCGATGGTGGGGTTGGGCTTGATGTCGGAAAAGATCTCGTATGCAAGTCCGCCGCCTTCGAGAATGTCGGTAACCTTTTTAGTTACGCCGAATTTGATAAGGTCAGGATCGGAGCACAGAAGAGCCTTTTTAAAAGCTCTGCCCTTTGCCTCGTCCTTGATGGCGGCAATTGCACCTGAACCGTGATAAGATGTTTCGTTGAGGATAAATCTGTTCATTTCCTTCAAACTCCTTTTAATAATTTTTTATTGATAAACTTAGTGTATGCACTAAGTTTTATACCATACTGTTTTTTACGGGATGCCGTTAATCGTCATGGGATTTCTCCGGATAAGTTATATTATCGGCGGAAATATCCTCCATAAAATGATTTTCGTATCCGGCAGCGTTGTTATCGTCAAGCATACTGGCGTCGGCATTGAGGATCTCCATAAAGCCTGAGCCATCGTCCTTCATCACTGTTTCCGCAGGGACAGGATAGGTCTTGTCAGCAAAATTATTTTTTGTGATTTTATTTTCTTTAAAGCTTTCCCTGATCTGCTCGTCTGTTACTCTGCGGTTATTTGTTTTGTGAAAAAATATACTGTTGAAATCGGGATACCCGGGCTGTGCTTTCAGAAATTCCAGCTCAGTATATTTTATCAGACAGAGAACCTGCGCCGCGATCCAGACTATTGACAGACCCAAAACTATAATATCAATGCTTCCGGTGACAAGATTAAATATAAACCAGAGAGCAGCCACTGCAATGGCAGCGATCGTACCATTTTTGTCCTTAAGATATGACCATAGAAACGACCCGAACATTGCGATATGTGCCAGAAGCTTCAGAATCAATCCTAAGGGACTGACAGCATAATGTCCAAAACTTATCAGAGCAACTCCCACTGCAATAATGTCAATGACCAGACTAATTGCAGGATAGGGTGCGCAGATATAAAATGCAATGGAAAACAGCTTGTTAAGTCCCTTCATCCGGTTTCGGTTTGAATCCATTGCCTGTTCTTCAAGCCTGTCATTGTCGATCATAGGACATCCCTCCGTGGGAAATTTTTATTTGTCTCCGTAGGGATATTTTTTATATCCGGGATGCTTTCCGGTAACTCCGTACTGCTCACGCATATTGCAGAGACGGTCGATATTCTCCCGGGAGATCTCCCTTTCCCCGCCCAGCAGATGAGCGGTAAGACTGATCTTCGCCCAAAGCTCCAGAGTTTCCATACGGTAGTATGCGGTTATAATATCCGAGCCGACAGTAAGCGCTCCGTGGTTTTGCAGAAGCATAACGTCATGCTCTTTCAGATATGGGGTGATAGCCTCCGGGACCTCGTATGTAGAGGGTGTTCCGTAGGGAGTAACAGGAACTGAACCAACAGCGATGACCGCTTCGATCATGGTGTAGCCGTCCAGAGCTTTGTTTGCGACAGCATATCCTGTAGCCGTGGGAGGATGTGCGTGGACAACTGCACCAACGTCATCCCGCTCCTGATAGCAGCGCAGGTGCATTTTTATTTCTGAGGAGGGACGGTATCCGTCAATGGCTTCAAGGACTTTTCCCTCGCTGTCTATTTTTACGATTTTTTCCGGTGTGATAAAGCTTTTGCTTATTCCGGTGGGAGTGGCTAAAAACGTGCCGTCTCCAAGCCTTACGGAGACGTTTCCGTCATTTGCTGCCACCCAGCCGAGCTGCCACATTTTATGACAGACATCACACATCTGCTCCTTGATTTCCTGCTCGTTCATAATTAAAACATTCCTTTCCGAAATTTTATTGATGCCAATAAATTATGGACATACCGTATTGTTTATATTATACAATATCAACTATAGAATGTCTATAAATTTATGTAAATTCACTTAAAAATAATTGCCAAAATTTTTGTGCAATTTAACCAATAGATAATGAGGATTTTGGACAACAGCACAGCCATTTTGCCCCTGCAAATCATAACAAAATATACCTCGCATAACACCTCTTTCCTTACACATATACTATATTTTGAAAAGTGATGAAAGGACGGTGATGTGATGGATAAAAAAACGATCAAAACCATATTGTTTACGGCTTTTCTGGCAGCCGCAGTAATTGCCGTCGCCGTCAAACCGGAATTTTTTATAGGGATCATCTCCCGGACTGCCAAGCTGCTGATGCCGGTATTCTTCGGACTTGCTTTTGCATTTGTTATGAATATGCCGGTGTGCAGGGTCAAAAAAATTCTGTCGGGAAGATTCAAGCGCGCCAAGGATCGGACGCTGAATATCCTTTCGGTCATTACTGCGTATCTGCTGCTTCTGGCACTGCTTGCAGGGATAATCTGTATAATCATACCGCAGCTCATTGACAGCGTAAAGCTGTTTCTTGACAATGCAGACTACTATTACGGAAACTTTATGAAATACTGTACCGCCCTTGAAAAACGGGACAGCTTCGGTATCTTCACTGCGGTCAAAAAAGCTGTCGCCGGTCTGAGTGAAGAAATGCCACGGATGCTGACTACCACCTATGCAAAGACCTCGGACATTATCGGAGGCGTCGCGGATATTCTTATCGGCTTTGTAATATCAATATATATCCTGCTTGACAAGAAAAATATACGCCGGGCAGTCTCCCTTATAGCAGAGCGTCTTACGGGAGACCGTTATCCGAAGCTTTGCAGAGCCTACAGACTGGTCTTCACGACCTTTGCCCATTTTGTCAGCGGACAGATCACGGAAGCCGTGATACTGGGATTCCTCTGCTTTATCGGGATGACCATATTCCGCTTTGATTATCCTCTGCTTATAAGCACGATAATAGGGATCACCGCCCTTATTCCCGTGGTGGGAGCGATAATAGGAACAGTTCCGGCAGCATTTCTGCTGTTCCTGATAAAGCCGATAAAGGCAGTATGGTTCATTGTATTTATCATAGTGCTCCAGCTTCTGGAAAATAATCTTATTTATCCCCGTGTGGTGGGAAAAAGTCTGGGGATACCTCCCTTGCTTGTGCTTCTGGCGATACTGCTCGGTGCGGGGATCGGGGGAGCAGCGGGGATACTTCTTGGAGTTCCCATAATGTCGGTGATCTACGTTGCTCTGCGTGACAGGCTCTGCGAATGTGATGCTTCCGCTGAATAAATGTGTTTGACCCGGCATGGGAAAAAGTTTTTTAACCCATCTGCGGAAAAAATATGCAAAGACAAATGTAGAAATTAATTCTTTTGTAAAAAATGTGTCGTAATTTATAGCAATATTGCACAAATGATGATTTCAACAATTTGTGATTTGTATAAAATTTACCCCGTATTAACAGTAAGTTCACAAATAATACTGCAATAATATATATAATGATAATGTATAGGTACAATTTGTACGTGTGGGGACATATTCGCAAAGGAGGAATACGGTCTGCGTACTGCCGCTGCCGTTATGTAACGATGAAAAAAATTGCTGTTGTATATTTATCCAAATTCGGGCATACCAAGAAGTATGCAGACTGGCTTAAAGAAGAGCTTAAAGAAGATACTACTGTCGATGTTATCGCTATTGCCAGCTTTAACTTCACAAGAATGCTTGAATACAAGCTGGTTATTTTTGCCTGCGGCGTCTATGGCGACAAGCTTGCAATTATGGATACCATCAAAAAGAATATCGTGTCTGTACCCGCACAGAAAACTATGATAATGGCGGTGAGCTGGTATACAAACGATTCTGAGGAAGCTAAGAAAAAGCTGATCGCTGAAAATTATCCGGAGCAGTTTAAGGGAACTGTTCCCATGTATGTTGTAAACAGCGGTCTTGACAAGAAGCAGATTTCCATGGGTGATAAGGCGACGCTTCTTATGGCGCAGCGCGCTATTGAAAAGAAAGACGGACGTTCCTCGGACGATATAAATGCTCTCGCTATTATAAAGGGTTATTCCGATCAGACATCGAAGGACAACCTTGAAAGCATAAAAAAGGGTATAGCGGACTTCTTCGATGCGGGTGCAAAGGCGGATGCAAAATCATCTGCTGCTAAACCGGCTGCTGCAAAGCCTGCGTCTGCACCTGCAAAGACACCTGCTAAGCCTGCTCCTGCGCCTGCAAAGTCTGCGGGAGGTCAGCTCAGCGATTCTGTTGAGGAAGCATTCAAAAATCTCAAAGCAGCAAAGCCTGCGCCTAAACCTGCTCCGGAACCCACTCCTGCGCCTGAACCCGCACCATCTCAGGAAGCGGAGCATCCGGAGGCTGCTCCTGTTGTAAGATTCAATTCAAAGGGAGAAGTGGTTGTTTCCTCTGTTGTGGCAGCTATAAATTCTCTCAATATAGACGATCCTTCACAGCTGACACAAAATCCTGTTTCTGAGATCGTTGATGAGGTCAAGACTATTACAGCTGAGAAGTCTAAGCCTGCCCCTGCGCCTGCTCCAAGTCCGGCAGCAAGTGAGGATGATCTGAGCAGTTCGGTAGAGGAGGCATTCAAGCATCTTAATGCTCCAAAGGCTGCGCCTAAGCCTGCACCTGCTCCCAAGCCGGTAGTAAGCGAGAATGATCTGAGCAGCTCTGTGGAGGAAGCATTCAAGCATCTGAATGCTCCGAAGGCTGCGCCTAAGCCTGCACATGCTCCAAGCCCGGCAGTAAGCGAAAATGATCTGAGCAGCTCAGTGGAAGAAGCATTCAAGCACCTTAATGCTCCGAAGGCTGCGCCTAAGCCCGCTCCTGCGCCTGCGGCAGAGATCGCTCCCAAGCCGGCAGTTACGGAAGTCAGACCAGAGCCTGTTGTTCAGGAGGTCATCCCCGAGCCTGCTCCTGCCGCCGAAGCGGCTGCTCCGGTTGTTGAAGCTCCTGCTCCTGCTGCGGAAGAAGCTGCGCCTGCTCCGCGTAAAAACAGCTACATGGAGATGTTTGCAAAACGCCGCAGAGCTGCCGAAACAGAGCCTGCTGCGGAAAGTGCAGCTGAACCCGCTCCTGCACCTGCTCCCGAGCCTGCCGTGCAGGCAGAAAGCCCTGCACCTGCTCCCCAGAAGCAGATGTCTGCATTTGATTCATTTGCATCCCAGCATATGGATTTCGATCTTACAAGCTTTTCTATGGAAGAAGAACAACAACAGCCGGAAGCATTTGCTCCTGCTGCTCCCGAACCTTCTATAGGCGATGTCGATATGGACGAGGATGTATACGACTTCCTTGAAGACAGTGCTCATGTGGGAAGTAAGCGCGCTCTTACCGCTGTTGAGGATCTTGCAAAGGCTAAGTTAAAGGCGGAACAGGAGGCTGCAAGATTAGCAGCTGCAAAGCACGCTGAGACTGTAGAAGAGGCCGAGGACAGCGAACAGGGATACGAGCAGGAGTATGAGAGTGTTTACGCTCATCAGAATGTGGCATCATATCAGGATACAGAGGCTTCTGCGGAAGAAGAGGAGATCGAAGTATATTCAGAGCCGACTCCCGAAGAGGAAGAAACGGACGGTCTGGAGGCGTTTGCATTTACAGACAGCGCCGACTATGATATTGAAACTGAATTTGCTGAGGTACTTGAACCTGAACCGATGGAGCATACTCATACGAGCAAGACCAATGTTGACATAATGAAGCTGCAGGAGGAGATAAATGCCTCTATCGAAAGCAACAGGGCTGCCAAGGAGAAGCTTATAGCACGTCAGAACAAGCAAAAGGAAGAGGTACATAATCCATTCCTTGTTCAGTTTGATGAAGAGGAAGACGAAAAGAAAAAGAAGAAAAAGCAGGCAGAACCAAAGCGTCTTGAAGATCCTATCGACCCGGATATTTTCTTCACCAGGACCTCGAATAAGGGAACTAATGTTGCTCCCGGTGTTATGCCTGAGATAAAATTCAGAAATCACTGATTACAAATAATAAGGGGTCGTTGCACAGAACTGTTTCAATAGTGAATATATTGTGAGCAATAATGCAAATCATAATTTGGAAAATTATTTCTGTACTCTTACTGGGGAAAAC
>JAFLUJ010000362.1 GCA_022511485.1 Oscillospiraceae bacterium
ATCCTTCTATCTGCTTCGATAACAAAAGCGGTATGCGGGAGTGTATCGAGCATCTTGTAACAGAGCATAAATGTACGAAGATCGGCTTTGTAAGCGGTCCGGATACAAACAGCGAAGCTATCGAAAGAATGAGCGTCTATGCTCAGGTTCTGCGCAGGCACGGAATATTTCTGGATCAGAACAGGATCGCATACGGCAATTTTTCACCCTACAGTCAGGATGTGGTGAGGGAGCTTCTGGACAGGTGTCCCGATCTTGAGGCAATCGTTTTTGCAAATGACAGTATGGCTCTTGGTGCATACGAGGTCTTTAAAGAACGGAATATCGAAGTAGGACGCGACATACTTGTGACCGGATTCGACAACGTCCCGGATTCAGCTACCGTTACTCCGCCTCTCACAACGGTCAACGCAGACGCCTCCGAGCTTGGATATAACGCTGTGATCGAATGTCAGAAAATCAGGGATAATATCCCGATCACAAGCCAGAGGGTGCGCTCTACTATGGTAAAGCGCCGCTCCTGCGGATGTCTCAGCAATTCAGGACCCTATGACAAAAAGTCCTCACAGAAGGATGTCTTTGTATTCAATCACTATCTGTGCCGCACTGACGAGCAGACAGTGTCCGTACTCTGCAAATACCTCTTTGACAACTATAAGACCAGCGGTGAGCTCCCCGGGATCATAGAGGAATTTACACAGTATTTCACAAATGTTTTTAAGACCCTGAGATCTGACGACCATGAGGGTATAACTCTTACAGAGGAAGCCAGGGAATATATCCCTGACGGCTTTGAGAGCCTTATGACAATTAAAAATATGAAGTTTATAGATCATGATAAATTGTGCAGGGTCATGGACTATCTGACAGACCGGTTTGTGGCAGTACTGGAGAGCGCTGATGATAAAAAAGACATTGCACTTATCTTCATAAATATGTATCAGATCTACATAAAGGCAGCCATAACATACTGTGAAAGCCGTGTGGATGATATGAAGACATTATCCATGTACTCCAGCCTTATCACAAAGGATCTTCTTCTTTTTGACAGCTATGATGATTCCGGCTATGGCTCTATTACCGGCAAGCTCCGGGCTCTTAATATAAGGAGCAGCTATCTTTATGTTTTCGAGGACGCGATAGTCCATAAAGACGGGCAAAAATGGTATCCTCCCGAAACGGTGCTTTTTAAATCTTACCACAATGAGCAGGCTCTGGAGACGTTCTCTGACGGGGATCAGACACTTTCGGTACGCCAGCTGTTGGATCATAAATATATCCCGAAGGACAGGCGGCTCACCATGGTGCTGTCCGCATTATTCTTTAAAGAAGATCACTACGGGCTTCTCCTGTGTGAGCTTGACCCCGGATACTTCCATTATATAAACTCTCTTGTTTCACATCTTTGCGCGGCAATGAAGATCCTCCGTCTTATGCGGGACAAGGACGTCACCCAGCCTGACCCGGAATCTTAATGATACTATTAATATAAATATAGTATAGTATAATTAAAAAATTTTATTTTGAAAAATTTTGGGGTTTTGAATTGTATTATATATAGGAATTATTTTAGGAGGGGTCACACTATGAAAAGCTTAACGAAAGCAAAAGTTCTTATCCTGACTCTGTTTTGTGTTCTTTGCATTGCTGTGCCGGTCATCATCGGAAACAGTCCGGCAGCAGGTACAGTGTCAGATGAAAATGGGGAAGGGATAATAGAATCAGTTACCGAAGAAACTATTGAAGATGTTTCTGAAACAGCAGACCTGACAGAAATATCTTCCGAAGCTCCGGACACTGAGGAATTTGAAACCGGGGAAACCACAGAATCATCAACAGAAGACGATACTATTATAACAACAACGTCCGATATGCTTCCCGAGCTTCCGGAGAACGCCTTTCCGGAGACCTCCGATGATGCTTTCACTGATTTCACATTAACGGAAGAACCGGAGGATAATGTTCCTCCTGCGCCGGCGCTTACACCTCTGACCAGCGAAGCAGAACAAAAGCTCAAAGAGGATTTTCTAGTTACCTGGTTCTTTTATAAGGATATGACTGCTGATGATATTGATGTTATATGTTATTATGGCACATATAACGGCGGAGAAGTTGTTGTCCTTTGTCCTGAAATATTTTTTTATGACGATCCTATTATGCACGCCTATGCCGGAGGTTATTATTTTGCTTTCCCCGGCATGATACCGGATATCCAGTATCATATTGATTCAACATTTATGAACCTTGATGACGCATATGAAGCCGGCTATATCAATGACGATGATATGATGGAGATATACTATCATTCAGAACAGCTTTATCCATGGGATGTGTATGGATACCCGGAGATATATGACGAAGACTAAAGCAGGGGGTATTTTTATGAAACCGTCAATAAAAATAATATCTGCGGTTTTAGCCCTCCTCTGCGCTGCCGTAATGACATCCTGCGGAAACAAAGAGCCGGACGTCATGCCGGGGGAGACCTCCGGAACAACGGCAGCAGAAGCTATTTCCGGGGGAACATCCGCTTCCGAAGAATATCCCGAGCTTGAATGGCTGAGCATAGAAGCTGAAAAGAAGCTCCGGGAGGATTATAAGAAGCTTATTGAGGAAACCTATGACAAGCGTATCGGATACAATATACCCATCAGATATTATTATGGCACATACAGCAATGGGGAAGTTGTGGTAATGGACACTTATTACGGAGCAACAGCCGACGAAAATCATTTTTCTGTCGGGGAGTATGATTTTTACCTTCCCAGCGGAAGCTATAAGATGACCTTGCACATGGGGTCTGAGTTTATTCCTATTGGCGAAGCTTATGAAGCAGGATATGTTACTGACGATGACGCGGCAAAGATATACTACTATTCAAAAAACTCTGAATTTACCAGACCCGTTCCCGAACCGCTGACCGAAAAAGCAGACAAAAAGCTCCGGGCAGATTATATGAGATCCATATCAAGAGGACCGGCAAAACTCCTTCCCTCTTTATATGCTGATGAAGCATACATTGTTGAGTATTACGGAACATATGACAGCGGAGAGGTAGTTGTAATGCACAGGAAGGGCAGACCAATGACCTGCGATATAAGAAAATATTCTGTTGCCGGTTATGATTTTTCTCTGTCAAGCGGAAGCTATAGCCTGACGCTTCACAACGGTTCAACATTTATTCCCTTTGAAGAAGCGTATGAGTCAGGGCTGCTCAGCTACAGCGATATTACAAAGATCCATTATCATTCTTATTTTTTATTTGGCTAAATAATTTACCCATATTCCTTGACTTTTCCCCAATAAGCTGTTATAATTATCTATATGTGATAATTTTTACTAATAATTTTCAGGAGGTCAATTAAAATGTCCAGAGTTTATAATTTCAGCGCAGGCCCAGCAGTCCTGCCGGAGGAAGTCCTCAAAGAAGCAGCAGACGAGATGCTTGACTATAAGGGTACAGGTATGTCCGTTATGGAAATGTCCCACCGCTCCAAGGCTTACGACGAGATAATCAAGGACGCAGAAAAGGATATCCGGGATCTTATGAAGATCCCCGACAATTATAAGGTACTGTTTTTACAGGGCGGAGCTTCCCAGCAGTTTGCAGCAGTTCCCATGAACCTTATGAAGAACAAGAAGGCTGCTTATATCATCACAGGTCAGTGGGCTAAGAAGGCTTATCAGGAGGCTCAGATCTACGGCGAGGCTGTTGCTGTTGCATCCTCCGCAGACAAGACATTCTCCTATATCCCCGATTGTTCCAACCTTGACATTCCTGCTGACGCTGATTATGTTTATATCTGCGAAAACAACACTATATATGGTACAAAGTTCTGGCAGCTTCCCGACACCAAGGGAAAAATCCTCGTTGCTGACGTATCCTCCTGTTTCCTTTCCGAGCCTGTGGACGTTACAAAGTACGGCGTTATCTACGGCGGCGTTCAGAAGAACGTAGGTCCTGCCGGCGTTGTTATCGCTATTATCCGTGAGGATCTTATCACTGACGATGTTCTTCCCGGAACTCCCACAATGCTGAAATGGAAAACTCAGGCAGACAATGACAGCCTTTACAATACACCTCCCTGCTACGGTATCTATATCTGCGGCAAGGTGTTCAAGTGGATAAAGAAAATGGGCGGTCTCGAAGCTATGAAGGCTCACAACGAGAAGAAGGCAAAAATTCTCTATGATTTCCTTGACCAGAGCAAGCTTTTCAAGGGCACTGTTGAGAAGAAGGATCGTTCCCTTATGAATGTTCCCTTCGTAACAGGCAACGAGGAGCTTGACGCCAAGTTCGTTAAGGAAGCAAAAGCAGCAGGCTTTGAGAATCTTAAGGGACACAGAACTGTTGGCGGCATGAGAGCTTCCATCTACAACGCAATGCCTATCGAGGGCGTTGAAAAGCTGGTTGAGTTCATGAAGAAGTTCGAGGCAGAAAATGGCTAAAAACGAAAGATTTAAAAAAGTATATACTCAGGGCGCAGTCTCTGTAGCGGAGGTCTGGGTGGACACAGCAACCGGCGTGAACTACCTGTTCTGTTCAGAGGGAAGCGGCGGAGGACTTACAGTCCTTGTTGACAAGGACGGCAAGCCATTAGTCTCTGAGGACTATATTAATGAGAAAATAGGTTTCTTCGATAAAAATTAAGAAAGCAGGTCGATAACAATGTTCAATATCCAGACCCTTAATAAGATCGCCGCTTGCGGCACAGATATTTTCGACAAGAGCAAATACACCATTGCAGACGAGGTTCAGAACCCCGACGCTATAATGGTGCGTTCCGCTAAAATGCTGGACATGGAGTTCGCTCCCAACCTCCTCGCTATTGCAAGAGCAGGTGCAGGCGTAAATAATATCCCCGTGGAAAAATGCGCTGAGCAGGGTATCGTTGTTTTCAACACTCCCGGCGCAAACGCAAACGGCGTTAAGGAGCTTGCAGTTGCAGGTATGCTGCTTGCTTCCAGAGACGTTATCGGCGGCGCAAACTGGGTTCAGGCTAACAAATCCGATCCCGACATCGCAAAGAGCGTCGAGAAGAACAAATCCCAGTTCGCAGGTACAGAGATCAAAGGTAAGACCCTCGGAATCATCGGTCTGGGAGCTATCGGAGGCCCTCTCGGAAATGCTGCTCTCAGCCTCGGCATGAAGGTTCTTGGCTGCGACCCCTATATCTCCATCGACGCTGCATGGAATCTCTCCGAAAACATCCAGAGAGTTAAGACCAGAGAGGAAATTTTCAAGAACTCCGATTATATTTCCCTCCACACTCCTCTTGTTGTTAATGACGATCCGGGCGTAAATACAAAGCACATGATTAATAAAGACACCATCGCAATGATGAAGGACGGAGTTATTGTAATGAACTTCGCAAGAGACACTCTTGTTGACGACGACGCTATGGAAGCAGCTCTGAAATCCGGAAAAGTCCGCTGCTATATCACCGACTTCCCCAACGAGAAGACCGCTAACATGGCAGGAGTTATCGCTATCCCCCACCTTGGAGCTTCCACAGAGGAATCCGAGGACAACTGCGCAGTAATGGCTGCAAACGAGCTTATCGAGTATCTTGAAAACGGAAATATCATCAATTCCGTAAATTTCCCCAATGCCGAGATGAATGCAGCCGGTACAAAGATCTGTATCCTGCACAAGAATATCCCCGATGTTATTTCCAAGATAACTTCCATACTGGGAGACGCAGGTCTTAACATCGACAACATGGTGAGCAAGTCCAAAAAAGACTTCGCGTATATGCTGCTGGACGTTGCGGGAAATGTCAGCGACGATATTGTCAGCAAGCTTACTGCTGCCCCCAGCGTAATTAAGATCAGAGTTATCAAGTAATTTAACGAAAGGGGCAAATGACCATGGAGTATTTTGACCAGAACGATGTGGAGCAGAACAAGACAATAGTACTGCTTACCTGCGTGCTGATTTTGTTTGTTCCTATACTTTTCTTCCTCCCGCTTGTAGCCTGCGGCAATTCTGAATATGGCAGATTTTATGCAAATCAGTGTCTGCTTTTATTTATCGGATATATAATCTCTATTGCCACAGTCCTTATTCTTGTAGGCGGTCTGATAGGTATTGCTGTATTTATATTTGCTATTATGAATGCGGTAAATGCCAGCAAGGGTCTGAGAAAGGGAATCCCCATTGTCGGAGGGATCGAGATCATCAAGTAACAAGGCTGATTTTTAGCCATGCCGTCCCGGGGGAGATCCTCCGGGACGTTTTTCTTGTAAATTCGACAAAATCCCCGTATATTTATATATAGTATGTTGTAACAAATGTAAATTTTTTATTAATCCCTTGACAGACCAAAGGAAAATGTTATATAATTTATGATTGAGAGGGTATCACCCTGTACCGAAAAAAACAAAAGGAGGAAATAAAATGAAAAGAACATACCAGCCCAAGAAGCTCCACAGAAAAAAAGAGCATGGCTTTATGAAGAGAATGTCCACAAGAAACGGACGCAAGGTTCTTGCAAGAAGACGCGCAAGAGGCAGAGCAAGACTTTCCCACTAAGGGTGTCCGGAGGGGTGCAGTCAAAGGGTGTGCAGTCAAGGGGTGCGGTCAATAATAAGGCGGCATCCGGAGGAGTGCAGCCAGAGGGGTGCAGCCGAGGAGGGCTCATCCGGAGGAATGCAGCCGGAGGGGCTGCATAAGCCAAACAAAATAAACAGACCACATCCGGGGTTAAGGCAACACTGCACAAGGTTTGTGTTGTATTGCGCGTCCTTAACTGTGGTCTTTTTGTTTAATATTAGTTATGAAGAATACAGTTACAATAACGGATAACAAGGTTTTTCTGAACCTCTATAAAAGAGGAAAATATACCGCAGGCAAAGCAGTAACGGTCTATTATAAGAAAAATCCGGGAGGTCAGACACGTCTTGGCATCACGGTGGGGAAAAAAATAGGAAATGCCGTCACCAGAAGCCGCTGCCGCCGGATCATCCGCGCTGCCTATTCCCGGTGCGAGGAGGATTTCCCTAAGGGATACGACTATATAATAGTAGCCCGTAACGGCTGCGGAGAAATGAAGTCCACGGGTATTGCGGGATTCTTTAAAATGAAAGCCATACCCTCCATTAAAAATAATAGCTCCAACAAAAAAAAGATATGAAAAAACTGCTGTTAGCTATAATAGGATTTTATCGGAAAATAATATCACCATTGAAGCCCCCATGCTGCAAGTATTATCCTACCTGCTCCACATATGCGGTGCAGGCTATAAAAAAGCATGGTGCGATAAAAGGCTCGCTTCTGGCAGCCTGGAGAGTGCTCCGCTGCAATCCCTGGAGTCTGGGAGGAATTGATCCTGTACCTGATAAATTCGGATTCTATACCTTGAAGAAGCGTTAAGACAAGACCGGCGAAAGGACATCAGACGTTTTTGTGATGCGTCGCCCGGATATTCTGTCCCGGTGTGGGACAGGCAGAATAAATTTTGATATGACCAGATCCCTGTACGGAGGAAAAATTTAAGCATGAATAGATTGATCGGCGTCCCTTTGGGATTGATAATGTGGCTGATGTATCAGATCACAAACAATTACGCATGGGCGATCGTACTTTTTACCTTGATAACAAAAATACTGCTGTTTCCGCTGTCGGTAAAGCAGCAGAAATCCACAGCGGCAATGTCCGCATTTCAGCCTAAGCTTGAACAGCTTAAAAAACAATACGCCAACAATCAGCAGAAGCTTCAGGAGGAGCAGATGAAGCTCTACGCCGAAGAGGGAATAAATCCTATGGCGAGCTGTCTTCCGCTGTTTATACAGTTTCCCATACTCATTGGTATTTTCGATGTTGTTTACCGTCCCATTACCCACATAATCCGTGCGGGAAATGATGTCATCACCAATGCAACAAAGATATGCAAAGGCATTTTTGAAGCCGACGGAGGAAGCGTCCCCGCATATTTTAACGCAAGACCGGAAATTTATATAGTAAAGGAGCTCCAGAGAAATCCCGCTGCCTTTGCTGAGCTTAACGATCCGGAATTTGTTGATGCGGTAAGCAATTTCAACAACAAGCTTTTCGGAATCGTTGATCTGGGAGACATTCCGTCACTCCATCCCGATGTCTGGAATGCCGCTGCGGTGATCCTGCTGATAATACCGATCCTTTCGGGTCTTATCCAGCTCTTTATGACGATCTACAGCCAGATACGCAGCAAGAGAATGAATCCGGACGCTCCCAACATGGCAGGTATGAACATGATGCTTTATGTTATGCCGCTGTTTTCAGTGTACATCGCATTCAAGTATCCCGCCGGTATCGGTTTCTACTGGACAATATCCTCGCTGTTCAGCTGCGTACAGTCAATGATACTTTATAATATCTACACTCCCGAATATGTGGCGGAGCTTGTTGAAAAGGACAAGCAGAAAAGAAAAAAGAAAAACCGTCCCGACCTTATGGCTCGCTATCAGCAGCTTTTGGAGGAACAGGCTGCTCAGCAGAACGGCGGCGCAAAGCCCTCGGGCAGCGGCGGTTCAGTTGCCGCAGCAAAGCTTTCCGATGACGACGAGGGCACGGGAGAGGTAAAGCTTTCAAAGGCAAAACAAAAAGAATACGAAAGAATGCTTATTCGTGAGGCTCGCCGCAGACAAGCCGAGAAGTACGGAGAAGAATTTATAGATGATGACGATGATTAAAGGCATCGCATACCGTTAAACAAGGCTATACTATTTAATATATCTTATATCAGAAATGAAAGGTAGGTCAATATGGCAGAGAAAAGAAAAATTTTTACCGCAAAAACCGTAGAAGAAGCTAAGGCTATGGCTGCTCAGGATTTTGGAACAGAAGAAAGCAAGATCAGCTTTACGGTACTGGAAGAACCCAAAAAGGGACTGTTCGGAAAAGTCAAGGGAGACGCCCGCGTCGAGGCAGTCTTCGCTGCAACGAAAGCAGATATTGCAGGGGAGTATATCAAAGGCATCCTTAAAAACATGGGCATCGACAACGAGATCTCCATCACTGAGGAAGAGGACGGCGCAGTAATTGAAATTCTGGGAGATACCACAGGCGCTGTTATCGGAAGACGGGGAGAAACTCTGGACGCTATCCAGTATCTTGCTTCTATGGCTGCAAACCGTATCGACAAGGAGTATTACAGAATTTCCGTTGACTGCTGCGGCTATCGCGAAAAGAGAAAAACTATTCTTGAGGAGCTTGCTGTCAAGATCGCAAAAACAGTGCTCCGTACAGGCAGGACTTCCACACTTGAGCCTATGAATCCCTATGAGAGAAGAATAATCCACTCGGCTATTGCTGATATAGAGGGAGTTACCTCCCGCAGCGTAGGAGACGAGCCTTACCGCAAGGTAATAATCGCTCCTACAAATCCCCGTCCCAGACGTGACGGCAGCTACCGTGATGGCAAGTCCGGCTATAACAGGGAGGGCGGTTACAACAGAGAAGGCGGTTATCGTGACGGCGGCTACAAAGGCGGCGGAAACAGACATCGTCGGGACAAGAAACCGGAGGAGTACACTCAGCGTTCAATGGATATGATGAAGACCTCCTTTGAAAAGGATTACAAGAGACCCAAGCCGGAGGACAGCAATCTCGTTGAGGGCGACCTTTACGGCAAGATCGATATTTAAAATGCAGCTACAGGAGGCAAATGAGACTTGCCTCCTGTATTTTATCGGAGGAGACCCTTTTGAAAAAGGGTCATCCCCCGAACCCCCTCCCTAAAACTTTTATA
>JAFLUJ010000363.1 GCA_022511485.1 Oscillospiraceae bacterium
TGCGAGTTTTGTGCTTTTCAGACTGCCGTCTGAAATTTTGCTGCGCAAAACCGCAGGGCGAATTTATTCGGCATAAACATACGCGAAAGGAGTGATGCTCCCTGCGGGAGCATGGTCATATTTATGCTTAAAATATATTTTGTACGTCATGCGGAGGCAATGGGGAACGTCCTTGAATTTTTTCAGGGACGCACCGATACCGAAGTAAGCGACAAGGGAAAGGCTCAGCTTGAGCTTCTGGCAGAGCGTTTCCGGGACATTCCCATAGAAAAAATCTATTCCAGTCCATTAAAGCGTGCCTCTGATACGGCGGACGCCGTAAACAGGCATCATGGACTTCCTATAATATACGACAGCGAGCTTATCGAAATAAACGGCGGAGTATGGGAGGGCAAGCCATGGGCTGAGCTTCCCGTTCTTTATCCAGTGGAGTACGATCTGTGGAAAAATAAAATGGAGGACTTCTACATAGAAGACGGCGAAAAAATGAGGTCGGTCTTTGAGCGGATGAAAAATGCTGTAGGAAGGATCGCCGCTGAAAATCAGGGAAGGACAATTGCGGTGGTATCCCACGGCTGCGCTCTGAGAAATTATCTCTGCTATGCCGCCGGAGACAGTATCGAACATCTGAAAGATGTCGGCTGGTCGGATAATACGGCTGTTTCCCTTGTTGAATACGATGATGACCTTGTTCCGAAGATAATTTTCAAAAACGACGGAAGCCATCTTACGGACGATCTGTCCACACTTGCACATTCGGACTGGTGTAAATACGAAGATAAAAGCAAGGAGGTATCCCGATGAGAATAATGTCCGTCGATTACGGGGACAGCCGGACTGGAATTGCCGTCTGCGACAACGGGGAGATACTTGCATCCCCTCTCACTGTCATAACCGAATATAATTTTGAACGCTGTGTGGAAAAAGTGGCAGAGCTTGCAAAAAAAGAAAAGGCGGAGCTTATAGTCGTCGGATACCCTAAGAACATGAACGGTACGACAGGAGAACGGGCTGAAAAGTGCTCCGGCTTTGCCAGTCTTGTTGGAGAGCTTTCAGGACTTCCCACAGAGCTTTGGGACGAACGTCGCACAACGGTAACGGCTCATAATTATCTTAACGAGACCAACGTCCGTGGAAAAAAGCGGAAGGCAGTAGTGGACGCAGTGGCGGCAACTATCATTCTGGAATCTTATCTTGCTTACCGGAAAAACAAGGCTGAGCCTTGACACCTGCCTTACAATAAAGAAGTTTTCACAAAAATAAGTTTATAAGGCAAATACAGCTGATTATGTAAAGCAGATTTCCTATATTTAGGAGGTCTGCTTTTTCATCATATCAAGGTTATATCCCCCATTAACATATATTATAGCGTAACATAACCATAAATACAAGTGGAATAGACAAAAAGGACAGCCTCTTAACGACTGCCCTTTATACTGATACATTGATCTGCTAATCAAATTGCAAATCTCATTCTTGTTTATCATCAGATATTTTCATATCAAGATACTCCTTATTTCTTTTCATTTATTTTTGCGATAAGTGTATTTTCAAAATCATTTAACGGCATTGAACATTTCTCAGCTGCGGAAAAAGAACTGCTTGAGTAATCAGAGAAAAGCTTGTTTGCAGTACATTCAAGTCCATCAATATTTATAATATTGGCAGGACCTCCTAAATAGTAATCTGCGTAATTATGCAATTCGAGAGAATCGTCAAGATTTTCTGTACTTGAAATAAACAAAATACATCTTTTATCTATTGCTATTTCGGGAAAATCTTCATCAAAACAACGTGATGCATTGGGAATTGCAACAACAAATTCCTGATTAATATTTTCATCAACAGTATAGTAGATTTTATTCGTACTAACGGTAGCCAAAGTTTCGTATGAGATGCATGCCGACTCCATAAATTCATATGTAATTGCGACTTCTTCAAGCGATTTAATTGTTACATCAGCAATAACCCCATACTCGGCAAACAATTCGTCCTCGGTAGGTAAATCCCATATATTGCTAACAACATTTGCTTCCGCTAATGGTACACATTTGGTGACCATTACATTGTCGTTTTTGTAGATAATATTATTCATATAACTTTTGTCAATTTCACCAATTGAATCAGCAATATCATTATTATTGTCTTGTCCTGATGTAGTTAATATGTCGTTTTTAACAAATAAATTATCATCTTCAGTTGTGTCATTGCAAGCACCAAAAGAACATAGTACAAGCAATGCCGCCACTGAAATAGCTATGCTTTTCGCTTTCCTTTTCATGTGGTTTTTCCTCCTATCATAACAGTCTGTTTTTTCTTGCTGTAATTATATCATATTACAGCGAGGTATGTCAAGCGGCTATCCAAGCCGTTTGACTGCGGACAAAACCGCACCTCGTTCGGGGGAAGATCACCCGAAAGTTCCTTCCTAAAAGCTTCTTTATTGTAGGACAGGCACCCTTTCCGCTGCATACTCTTTTCAGTATGGTAAAGGTCACGACACGGAAGCATACTTATCTAAGAACTCTCTGACTTAGAAAAAAGCTCCTTTATTCCAATAAGGAGAATGAAAACAGCAAATATCTTTTTCAGTCCGGGAGAGCCTATATATTTTGCCGCCAAAGTTCCCAGCGCGGCAAAAACCACTCCCGTTATTATGGAGGGGATTATTTTTTTCCACTCTATAAGACCGTTCCTGCTGTGCAGGAATACTGACAGTGCGGCAATGGGAATAAAATAAACAAGATTTATCCCCTGAGCAGCAAGCTGATCAAAGCCTGCAAAAACGGTGAGATATATTATCAGTATCATTCCCCCGCCTACGCCAAGTGAGGCAAAAATACCGGTGAGAAACGCTGCGATAAAAGACCATATCATCATACAAGCAGAAGCCTCCCTCCGGAAATAATGAGGATCACTCCGAATATCCTTTTTAAAAGGGTACTCGGTATTTTTTTCATCAGCAGACCTCCGATGACTGCTCCTGCAAGTCCGAACGGGATAAGGGGAAGCGCGTCTCCCCAGCGGAAGCTTCTTTCATAGGCGTAAAAAAATGCTGACACCAATGACAGGGGAAGAGTCAGTGCAAGGGATGTGGCATGGGCTTTTTTTACGGGCGTCCCTCCCTTTTTAAGCAGCGGGACAGCGGCTATCCCTCCGCCTGAGCCGAACAGTCCGTTGCAAAGTCCGGTTATTGCTCCAAGAAAATAAAAGTATAGGTTTTTCATATGCCCTCCCACTTTTGAATTTTGAAATAGTATCTGTTTTTCATAGGAAAATATGCAGGATAATTTTGTGAAATTGCCCTCAATAAAAAACGGAAAATGGTTGAAATTCATGGAAAAGTATGCTATACTATTCTTAAACTAAAACATAGACTTTGTCTATGTTTTAGTTCGCCGTATACTCTGTATACGGCGTGGCGGCGCAGCCGCCTAAGAAGCCGTTCAATACTAATTTCGTCAAAACCTTCGGTTTTGACTTGCCGCCTTTTCAGGCGGCTCAAAAAATAGACTTATGTCTATTTTTTGATTTGAAATTAGTATTATAATTAAACAATATCAGACTAAACAGGAGGTAAACAGCTATGGAAACCTTTGACGTATACGACAAAAACCGCCTGAAAACAGGCAGAACTCTCGTCCGCGGCGAGCAGAACGGTGACGATTATCTGAGACTTGTCGTACATATCTGTATAATAAACCGGAAAGGTGAAATGCTTATCCAGCAGCGGCAGAGCAGCAGACATAGCTGGGCGGATATGTGGGACGTAAGCGTAGGAGGCGGCGTTCTTTCAGGGGAGACTCCCTGTCAGGCGGCGGAGCGGGAAGCCGCCGAGGAGCTCGGTCTGAAAATTGATTTCTCAGGTATGCGTCCCGCCTTTACCGTAAATTTCGTCCACGGCTTCGACGATTATTTTATAGTCCGTTCCGACCCGGATATTTCCTCTCTTAAGCTTCAGCAGGAAGAAGTAAAGGACGTAAAATGGGCAAGTCTTGATGAAATATTTTCAATGATCGACGATGGAAGCTTCATCCCCTATCATAAAAATCTTATAGGTCTTCTTTTTGACATGAAAGAGCAGGCGGATGCACGGAATTTACACTAAATCTAAGGAGTGTTCTTATAATGATCGAAAAAATTACTCTTACAAGTGAAAAGTGGAAGTTTATGCTGAGCAAGGAAAAGCCGGATATCAATACGCCCTTTGCGGATTCCGTTATCCTGCCCTCTACAGTTCAGCAGCTGAAAAAATCTCCCGTTACCGATGAACGGAGCGACGGATACCTTACCGATCCCCACCGTTTTGAGGGATATGCAGTTTACGAGCGTACTGTAAACATCTCCCCTAAAAAGAAGGACAGCGAGATCTTCCTCGTCCTTGAACGTACACGAACAAGCACTCTGTGGATAAACGGCAGCCTTGTGGGAACTCAGAACAGCCTGTGCGCTGCTCACAGATACAACATCACCGATCATGTAAACAGTCAGCCTGTCAAGATCACGATCATGATAGACAATGTTTCCTGCCCAGTCCCCGGAGGACACATGACCTCTCAGGACACCCAGACCAACTGGCTTGGCATAACAGGAGATATTTACATTGAGGTCTGCAATCCCCTCCGGTATGAAAATATAAAGATCTTCCCCGATCCGGAAAACAAAACTATCACTGTCAATGGAGACATAATCGGCGGCGACAGAATAGAGCTTACCGTGGATGCAAACGGTTTTCCCAAGAAAACATTCACCGTCACAAAGGAAGAGCCCTCCTTTGTTTACGAAATGCCGGGAGCTGAGCTATGGAGCGAGCATGACCCGGTAACATATACTCTCACAGTCTCCTCGGACGGTGACGTAAGCCGTATCCCATTCGGAATGAGGAAGTTTGAGACACGGGGCACTGAATTTCTGCTGAACGGAGAAAAGATATTCCTCCGGGGCAAGCATGACGGAATGATCTTCCCCATGACCGGAGCTGCTCCCACCGATGTTGAAAGCTGGGTCAAGGTCATGAAGGCTGCAAAAGACTACGGTATCAATCATTACAGATTCCACACCTGCTGTCCTCCCGAAGCAGCGTTTTATGCTGCCGACAAGCTGGGCATATACATGGAGCCTGAGCTTCCCTTCTGGGGCACTGTGGAGGAGGAGCTCACAGACGGTCAGAAGTATCTTATCGACGAGGGCTTCCGCATACTGGACAGCTTCGCAAACCACCCCTCATTTTTCGCAATGTCTATGGGCAACGAGCTCTGGGGAAGCAAGGAGCGTCTTAACGAAATACTGGGAGACTACAAAAAACACGACTCCAGACCTCTTTACACCCAGGGTTCAAACAACTTCCAGTTCTGGCCCTGCATTGTGGATAACGATGATTTCTTTGTGGGCGTCCGTTTTTCCAAGGAGAGACTTTTCCGGGGCTCTTATGCCATGTGCGATGCTCCCCTTGGACATATCCAGACCGATATGCCAAATTCAAACTACACCTACGATGAGCATATCCGTCCCGGATCTGTAAGCTCCGAGCAGAATGAAGGCGGCACTATCGAGATCCAGTACGGCACGGGAGTAAAGACAGTTTCCGTTGACAGCGGCGGGGAGTTTGTATCCCATGTACCGGTTGTTTCCCATGAAGTGGGACAGTATTTCATGTATCCCGACTTCGGAGAAATAGAAAAATATACAGGCGTCCTTAAACCGTATAATTTTGAAATTTTCAGGGAAAGATTGGAAAAGGCAGGCTTACTCAAACTGGCGGACAAATATTTCCGGGCTTCCGGACGGTTCGCTGCCGAGTGCTACAAAAACGAGATCGAAACAGCTCTGCGGTCAAAGGAGCTTTCCGGATTCCAGCTTCTTGACATACAGGACTTTACCGGACAGGGTACGGCTCTTGTAGGTATCCTCAATTCCTTTATGGAAAGCAAGGGTGTTATCACTGCCGTTGAATGGAGGGGCTTCTGCTCTGATCGGGTGGTTCTTGGCTGTCTGCCCAAATTCACTTACAGATCGGGAGAAAAGGTAAAGTTTGGTGTAAAGCTTTACACTTACGGTCCAAAGCCGGACGTTGATCCGGAGGTCAGGGTAAGACTTTCGGCAGAAAGCGGAGAATCCTCCGAATATACCATCTCCGCAAAGGGAAGCTTCAAGGGCGGTGTGTTTAATATAGGAAACACCAAAATTGAAATGCCCTCAGTTAAAAAGCCGGAAAAGGTGTCTTTGACACTTAACTGTAAGGATATTTGTAATAAATATATACTGTGGGTATATCCGCAAATTACAACAGAAAAGCCAAAGGGTGTGACAGTAACAAACGACTGGAACAAAGCCAAGGAGGCTCTTGCAGCGGGCGGAAAGGTACTGTTCATGCCAAAGAAGCTGGGTGAGGAAAGCTCCATAGAGGGTACATACTGCACCGATTTCTGGAACTATCCCATGTTCAGCTCTATTTCCGAGTCAATGAAAAAACCAAAGCCTGTTGGAACTCTGGGGCTGCTTGTTGATAAGGGACATCCCGCTCTCAGTCAGTTCCCCTCGGAGATCTACTCCACGGCTCAGTGGTACGACATTGTAAGCAGCTCATCCGCCGCTATACTGGACGGTATGGAGATAGAACCTATCGTCCGCACAATAGACAACTGCGGAAGAAATCACAGTCTGGGAACGATCTTTGAAGCAAAAACAGGAGGCGGAAGCCTGCTTGTCTGCACCGCCGATCCGGAGAAAGCTCCCGATTCGCTGCCCTTCAGATGGCTGGTAAAAAGTCTTTCCGACTATGCCGCTTCGGAGGCTTTTGCACCGGAGCAGACTGCTGATATTTCCCGTCTGGAAAGTATATTTTCGTGAAAATGCACAAAAGCCGACATGAAAATGCAACGTGATTTAGCTCAAAAGAAGGATAATTTTGTCTAATATTACAGTTGATTTAAACCGGAAAATAAGGTATAATTATACTGTATTGTTGTGTAATGACATATGCCGGTAACGCACCATGATGGCGCGTATCGTCCCGCATACTACTCTGTATGGATTGGAGAAGATAATTATGATACCTGTAATAAGCAAAGAGGATTTCGAGGAGAGGCTTCGCAGAGAGCTCCAGGTGGAATTCAACGTTACCCCGGCGGATGCGTCGGATAACCAGATCTATAAGGCGCTGTCATCAGTCGTTGTTGAGATCCTCAGAGAAAGACGCCGCAAATTCCGCACAAAAAATCAGTCCGCAGGAAGAAAAGAGGTTTACTACCTTTCAATGGAGTTCCTTATGGGACGTTCCCTGAAAACAAGCCTTTTTAACCTTAACATCAATGATATGGTAGCAGATGTCCTCAAGGGCTGGGACGTAAATCTGGACAGGATCTACGAATACGAGCCTGACGCAGGTCTCGGAAACGGCGGTCTTGGTCGTCTTGCAGCCTGCTATCTGGATGGTCTTGCTACAGACGGATACCCTGCAATGGGATATTCAATATGCTACGAGTTCGGTATCTTCAAGCAGAAGATCGAGGATGGCTGGCAGACTGAGCTTCCCGATAACTGGCTTCCCGGCGGTGAAAGCTGGCTTGTCCCAAAAACTGACAAAACTATCGAGGTCCACTTTGAGGGCGAACTGACAGAATACTGGGACGACAAGTATCACCACATTTCCTATACGAATTATAACACCGTTCAGGCTGTTCCCTATGATATGTATGTTCCCGGATACGGCAACGACAGCGTTTCCGTTCTGAGACTGTGGCAGGCGAAAGTTCCCTCCTTTGATATGGCTATGTTCAATCAGGGCGACTACACAAAGGCTCTCAGCCAGAACACCGTTGCACAGGCTATCTCAAAGGTACTGTATCCTAACGACAACCATCTGGAGGGCAAGAGCCTCCGTCTGAGACAGCAGTATTTCATGTGTGCTGCCTCTGTAGGAGACATCGTTGACCGTCACATGAGAGTGTACGGCACTCTGGATAACTTCCATGAGAAGGTTGCTATCCACATAAATGATACACACCCGACCCTTGCTATCCCCGAGCTTATGCGTATCCTGCTTGACGACTGCGGATACAGCTGGTCAAAGGCATGGCACATCGTTACAAACACATTCGCTTACACAAACCACACAGTCCTTGCAGAGGCTCTGGAGAAGTGGGACGTAAACCTTGTAAGACAGATAATCCCACGTATTTTCTCCATCATAGTTGAGATAAACAACCGTTACTGCGCAGACCTTATGGAGCGTCTTGACGACAGTGGAAAGGTCACAAGAATGTCCATCATTCAGAACAACCAGATCCACATGGCTCTGCTCTGCGTATGCGCTTCCCACAGCGTAAACGGCGTTTCAAAGCTCCACTCCGATATTATCAAGGACGACGTATTCAAGAACGAGTATGCGGATACTCCCTATAAATTCAAGAACGTCACAAACGGTATCGCTTACAGAAGATGGCTGCTCCAGTCCAATCAGGGTCTTACGAAGCTTCTGGAAGACACTATCGGCGACGGTTTCAAGAAGAACGCCATGGAGCTTATCAACTTCAACAAGTTTGAAAATGACCCGGAGGTCATCAGAAGACTTGGAGAGATCAAAAAGCAGAACAAGGAGAACTTCGCTAAGTATGTAAAGAACAATTTTGGCACTGTTCTCAACACAGACGGCATTTTCGACGTACAGGTAAAGCGTCTCCACGAGTATAAGAGACAGCACCTGAACGTACTGAACATCATTGCTGAGTACAATATGCTGCTGGAAAATCCCGATATGGATTTTGTTCCTAAGACATATCTCTTTGCTGCAAAGGCAGCTCCGGGATACTACCTTGCAAAGCAGATCATCAAGATGATCTGGGCGCTTGGCGAGGAGATAAAGAAGAATCCCAAGATCTGCGACAAGCTCCAGGTGTACTTCCTTGAGGATTACAGGGTATCACTTTCAGAGATCCTTATGCCTGCTGCCGAGATCTCAGAGCAGATCTCCCTTGCCGGTAAGGAAGCTTCCGGTACAGGCAACATGAAGCTTATGCTTAACGGTGCGCTTACACTTGGTACTCTTGACGGTGCAAACGTTGAGATCAAGGATCAGGTGGGCACAGACAATATCTTCATCTTCGGCATGACAGCTGATGAGGTTCTTGCAAAGCAGGCTCAGGGATACAATCCTGAGGAATACTGTGCAAAGAACGATGTAATTGACAAGGCAATCGCTCTTATGTACAACGGAATAAACGGCTGCAAGTTTGAGGAGGTTGCAAACTCCCTGAAATTCAAGGATCCTTACATGGTTCTTGCTGATTTCGATGCATATCAGATCGCACAGCAGTATGTTTCCGAGTGCTATAAGGACGCTTCCAAGTGGAACAGAATGTCCCTGCACAACATCGCAGGAGCAGGCATATTCTCCGCAGACAGAGCTGTTGAGGATTACGCCCGCGACATCTGGAAGCTTAAATAAGCTTTAAAATTAACAGATGGAGCTGCTGCACAGGTAATTTCATGAGTTAATATATCGTGAACAATAAGGTAAACCACAATTTGGCAAATTATTTCTGTACTCTTACTGGGGAAAACCTTTCTGAAGAAAGGTTATTCCCCAGACCCCTTTCCAAAGACTTTGTTAAATTTTTGAAGCTGGAGGGCAAGCCCTCCAGCTTCAAAAATATATAAAAGTTTTAG
>JAFLUJ010000015.1 GCA_022511485.1 Oscillospiraceae bacterium
ATCCGCAAGCTCTGTTTTAAGATCGTTGGACGCCCATACAAGGTTATTTACCCAGTTGTCCTTATCGGCGATCTCGTCGAATCTGCCGTCTGTATTTACATTGCCGATATTCTCGAAAAACAGCTTCTCAATATACTGAGAGCCTGTTTCAACGGTGATAACGGGACGTCCTGCTTCGATCTGCTTTCTGTTGTATACCAGAATTTCCTCTCTGTAAACAGTTCTGGAAACTACATCGCCGGTATTAAAATTTTCATTCTCACCGTTTTCTGCAATAACATAATAACGCTTTGCAAGGAAATCCTTTATTCTGTCCTCGTCAAGTCCTGTTACCTCGGCAAATTCGCTGATATGCTGATTGAAATAGTTGTCGTATCTGTCATGGCTGTACTCTTCGAGAAGCTCGCTGATAGCCTCTGCGCCCATATCGGCGTAGAAGTCGTCCTCGTACTTCTCACGCATATCGGTGTATTCCTTTTCGGTAAGGAGCTGCTTTTTCATCAGCTCGGTATTGCCGGGGTCAACAACGATATATTTTGTAAAATAAAGGACTTCTTCAAGACGCTTCTGGGAGACCTCGATGACCTGTCCTATTCTGGACGGAGTGCCCTTAAAATACCAGATATGGGAAGCAGGCGCAGCAAGCTCGATATGACCCATGCGCTCACGACGAACCTTGGAGCGTGTTACCTCAACGCCGCAGCGGTCGCATATCTTGCCTTTGAAGCGTATCTTCTTATACTTTCCGCAGTGACATTCCCAGTCCTTCTGCGGGCCGAATATCCTTTCGCAGAAAAGACCGTCCCTTTCAGGCTTCTGGGTTCTGTAATTTATGGTTTCGGGTCTTGTTACCTCTCCGTGAGACCAGTCTCTTATACGGTCGGGAGACGCAAGTCCGATCTTTATAGATTCAAACGCATTGAATTCCAAATATAACACTCCTTTAAATTGTTTCTTTAGGGAACTTCTGAAAAGCGGAGTTTTATCCCGTCGCACCGGGATAAACCGAGTGCATCCCGTCAGTTCAGTTCGTCATCGTCAAAGGAAAAGTCCTCGTCATCATCGTCATCGCCGAAGCCGTCATCTTCATCGTCATCGTCAAAATCGTCCTCGTCATCCTCGTCGTCAAATCCCAGATCGTCATCGTCATAATCCTCCACAGAGAAGCCCTCGTCCAGATCGCCGTCTTCAAGATAACTGTCCATATCCTCGGCGTCTGAAACAGGCTGTGGGATAATATCCTCATCGTCCTCAAATGTCTGTTTGAGGTCGATCTCCTCGTCATTGCCGTCCAGAACTTTAACATTGAGACAGAGTGACTGTAACTCCTTGACAAGAACCTTAAAGGATTCAGGAATACCCGGCTTAGGAACGTTCTGACCCTTAACGATAGACTCGTAGGTCTTTACACGTCCCATAGTATCGTCAGACTTAACGGTAAGGATCTCCTGGAGAGTGTATGCTGCGCCGTAAGCCTCCAGCGCCCAAACCTCCATCTCTCCGAAACGCTGTCCGCCGAACTGAGCCTTACCGCCCAGAGGCTGCTGAGTTACCAGAGAGTAAGGTCCGACCGAACGTGCGTGGATCTTATCGTCAACCAGATGGTGGAGCTTAAGATAGTACATATATCCTACAGTAACGGGATTGTCAAATTTGTCGCCGGTACGTCCGTCATAGAGAATGGTCTTGCCGTCCTCACGCATACCTGCTTCCTTGAAGCACTCCCGGATGTCGTCCTCGTGTGCGCCGTCAAATACGGGAGTCATGATTTTCCAGCCCAGCTTCTTTGCAGCCATTCCAAGGTGAACTTCAAGCACCTGACCGATATTCATACGGGAAGGTACGCCCAGCGGGTTAAGAACGATGTCAAGGGGAGTTCCGTCCGGCAGGAAGGGCATATCCTCCGATTTAAGGATACGGGAAACAACGCCCTTGTTTCCGTGACGACCCGCCATCTTGTCGCCCACAGATATCTTACGCTTCTGAGCGATATAGCATCTTACCAGCATATTTACTCCGGGAGCAAGCTCCTCGGAATTTTCTCTTGTAAATACCTTTACGTCAATGATAACTCCTGCTTCGCCGTGAGGTACTTTAAGAGAGTTATCACGAACCTCTCTTGCCTTTTCGCCGAATATGGCTCTGAGCAGTCTTTCCTCGGCGGTAAGCTCGGTCTCGCCCTTAGGAGTTACCTTTCCTACAAGGATGTCACCGGCACGAACCTCCGCACCGATACGGATAATTCCCCTGTCGTCAAGGTCTTTGAGTGCGTCCTCACCCACATTGGGGATGTCCCTGGTGATCTCCTCAGGACCAAGCTTTGTATCACGGGATTCTATTTCATATTCTTCAATGTGAACGGAGGTATAGATGTCCTCACGTACAACTCTTTCGTTAAGCAGAACGGCGTCCTCGTAGTTATAGCCTTCCCAGGTCATAAAGCCGATAAGAGCGTTCTTACCGATGGAAATTTCGCCGTTGCTTGTAGCAGGACCGTCCGCGATCACCTGTCCCACATGGACGTGCTCGCCCTTTTCAACGATAGGACGCTGATTTACACAGGTGCCCTGGTTGGAACGCTTGAATTTGATAAGCTTGTAGCTGTGGACAGCTCCTGTGCCTTCCTTGATGACTACCTCGTCGGCGGATACCCGATCAACAACGCCGTCATGCTTGGAAAGAACGCATACTCCGGAGTCAACAGCGGATTTATATTCCATACCCGTACCAACGATAGGAGCTTCCGTTTTAAGCAGAGGCACAGCCTGACGCTGCATATTCGCACCCATGAGAGCACGGTTTGCGTCGTCGTTTTCAAGGAACGGGATCATAGCTGTAGCAATGGAAACAACCATCTTCGGGGAAACGTCCATATAGTCGATACGCTCACGCTCGCACTCAAGGATCTGCTCCCTGTAGCGTGCATTTACAATAGGACGTGCAAATTTACCGTCTTCTGTAAGAGGCTCATTAGCCTGCGCAACTGTAAAGTTATCCTCAACATCGGCAGTCATGTAAACTACCTCGTTTGTGACAACTCCGGTCTCCTTGTCAACTCTTCTGTAGGGAGCTTCGATAAATCCGTACTCATTGATACGCGCAAATGAAGCCAGATAGGAGATAAGACCGATGTTCGGACCTTCCGGCGTCTCGATAGGACACATTCTTCCGTAGTGGGAGTAGTGAACGTCACGAACCTCGAATCCTGCACGGTCACGGGAAAGACCTCCGGGACCCAGCGCAGAAAGACGTCTCTTATGTGTAAGCTCAGCAAGAGGATTTGTCTGATCCATGAACTGTGACAGAGGGGACGAACCAAAGAACTCCTTTATAGCCGCAGTAATAGGACGGATGTTTATAAGAGCCTGGGGAGTGATAACATCCATATCCTGAGCCTGGATGTTCATTCTCTCACGGATAACTCTCTCCATACGTGAGAAGCCTATCCTGAACTGATTCTGGAGCAGCTCTCCCACGGAACGTATTCTTCTGTTGCCGAGGTGGTCGATGTCGTCCACCTGACCAACGCCTTCGCAAAGATTAATAAAATAGCTTACTGTAGCATAAATATCATCAAGGATGATATGCTTTGGAACAAGCTCGTCAATGCGGGACTTGACCATTTCCTCCAGCTCATCCTTATCGGAAGCGCTTTCAAGGATCTCTTTCAGAACGACAAAGTACACCTTTTCATTGATGCCGTACTTTTTAGGATCAAAGTCCACATAGGGAGCCATATCTACCATACGGTTGCCTATTACCTTTACTTCTCTCTCCTCAACACTGTGAGAGGTCTCACCTGTAGGAGTTGTAAAGGTCTCCTTGTGCTCGACCCTGAGCCATACCTCGCCTACGCCTGCCTGCTCAATTTCAAGAGCCTTTTCGTAGGTCACAAGGTCTCCCTCGTCAGCCATGATCTCTCCGGTCATGGGGTCAGCAACGGGACGGGACAGGTAATGTCCGCTTATTCTGGAGCTTATGCCAAGCTTTTTATTGTATTTATAACGACCGAACCTTGCCAGATCGTATCTTCTTGCATCAAAGAACAGACCGTTCAGATGGCTCTCGGCGTTTTCCACCGTGGGAGGCTCTCCGGGACGGAGCTTTTTATACACTTCAAGGAGAGCTTCCTCCCTGTTTTTGGTAGTATCCTTCTGCATGATGGTCTGGGTAAGACGCTCGTCCGTACCGAAGAAATCCTCAATCTCCACGTCCGTACCGCAGCCAAGAGAGCGGATAAAGGTAGTCAGTGGTATTTTTCTGTTTTTATCTATTCTTACGTAGACTACGTCATTGGAGTCCATTTCATACTCCAGCCACGCGCCTCTGTTAGGAATGACAGTAGCCTTGAAAAGATCCTTACCGGTCTTATCCTTTTCAAAGGAATAGTAAACTCCCGGGGAACGAACAAGCTGGGAAACGATAACACGCTCTGCACCGTTTATAACGAAAGTACCGCTGTCAGTCATAAGCGGAAATTCGCCCATAAACACATCGCTTTCCTTTACAACACCTGTTTCCTTATTCCAAAGAGTAGCCTTTACCTTCAGCGGAGCGGCATAGGTAACGTCACGTTCCTTACACTCTGCAACGGAATACTTGGGTGTTTCGTCAATAGAGAAATCCACGAAATTCAGCACCAGATTTCCGTTATAGTCGGTAATTGCGGCAACATCGCGGAAGACTTCTTTCATTCCCTCGTCGAGAAACCACTGATAGGAATTTTTCTGCACCTCGATCAGATTCGGCATTTCAAGAGCCTCATTTATCTTGCCAAAGCTCATTCTTGTCGTCTTGCCGAGCTGCACCGGCTTGACATTCACCATAGGCGAATCCCTCCTTATATTTTTACGGGGGTATCCCTTCCGAAATTTTTTTATCGGAAGTATTGCAATCGCAGATATTTTGTGGTATACTATATAAAAATAGAACAAAATGGCATACGACTACATCATAATACGATACATTATATAATTATACTACGCCATACCAGATTTGTCAAGTGTTTTTTGGAGATTTTTTGAAAAAAAGTTTGTACACATATCAACAAAGAAAAATTTATAAAATTATTAGCATTGTATAAAGAGCTATGATGCAATACAACCTGTTATGATCAGAGAAATAATGGAATGGATGTGATAAATATGCTCAAAACCGAAACACTGCGTATGCAAATAAAGGAAAATTCAAATCTTTCGATGCCTAAGCGTGTTATCGTCCGCTCAAAGGAAGAATTATTTCAGAAGATAAGCGAAGCTGAGGAAGATATTCGTTCAGGAAACACATATACTGCCGACGAAGTATTTAGCAGCTTGAGAGAAAAATATGGAATATAAACTTATTATTACACAGAACTTTAAAGACGACCTTGACAGCATATTAGAATATATTTCACAGCAGTTATTTAATTCTTCTGCTGCGGACAGACTTATGAAAAAGGCAGAAGAAAAGGTCAGAAGTATTAAAGAAAATCCTTTTCTTTACCCTATATACCATGATGAAATACTTGCCGGAAAGGGCTATCGCTACACTGTTGTATCAAATTACATTTTATTTTATACGGTCGATCAAGAAAATAAAATCGTATCTGTTTTGCGCCTTATATATGGAGGGCAGAATATTTTAAATATTCTTAATACATAGGTCTCCGGAACATTATGTTTTTACATTTTTGAGACTTACTGAAAAACATTCGACAAATACAAACAGCCTGCCGTGTATGCACGATAGGCTGTTTTTGTTATTCCGACAAAAATGTAATGTCATTGTCCGCTCCAGTATTTACGGTCAAGACTCCTGAACTGCACTGCCTGAGCGATATGCTGCTTGTCTATTACCTCCTCGCCGTTCATGTCGGCAATAGTCCTTGCGACCTTAAGTATCCGGTCGTAGGCTCTTGCGGAAAGTCCCATTTTCTGAAAGACATTTTTAAGGGTCTCCCTTGCCTTGGGCGTCATAACACACACCTCCGGCAGAAGCTCCGGAGTTATCCGGGCGTTGCATATAATGTTCGTCCCCTGAAACCGCTTGTTCTGTATCTCCCTTGCAGCCTGCACCCGCTCCCTTATCTGCTCGGAGCTTTCCTCCTTTTTATTTGAGGAAAGATGGTCAAACTCCACAGGAGGTACTTCAATATGTATATCAAACCGGTCAAGGAGAGGTCCGCTGACCTTGGAAAGATACGCCGCCACCTGCTTTTTTCCGCATATGCACTCCCTTGTGGGATGGCCGTAATATCCGCAGGGACATGGATTCATTGCCGCTACAAGCATAAATGCACAGGGATATGTGACCGTCCCGGATGCACGGGAGATAGTCACCCTCCGCTCCTCCAGCGGCTGACGGAGAATTTCCAGAGTGCGCCTGTCGAACTCCGCAAGCTCGTCCAGAAACAGCAGACCGTTATGCGCAAGGGAGATCTCCCCCGGCTTCGGAACTGACCCGCCTCCTGCAAGTCCAGCCGCAGATATGGTATGATGAGGACTTCTGAAAGGACGCTTTGTAACAAGTGGAGTTATTTTATCCACCAGACCGCTTACCGAATGGACATTTGTGGTCTCAATGGATTCCTCAAAGGTCATTGCCGGAAGTATAGTATTCAGACGCTTTGCCAGCATGGATTTTCCCGAGCCGGGACTTCCCACCATAAGCACGTTGTGTCCTCCGGCGGCGGCGTACTCCAGAGCCTTTTTTGCAGCGTGCTGACCCTTTACATCGGAAAAGTCTATCAGGTCGAACCGTTCTTCCTCTCTGATCTCATATTTGCGCTGAGGAAGCATAACGTCCTCCCTTGAATAATGCTTTATGATCTCCTCAGATCTTTCCACGCCGTATACATATATTCCGTCCACCACGCTTGCCTCGTAGGCGTTCTCGGCAGGGACGAAAACATTGTCGAAGCCCTCCTCTTTCGCAAGAAGCACCATGGGCAGAACTCCGTTTACGGGACGGACGTCTCCGTTAAGAGAGACCTCTCCTATAAAGGCGGTTTTTGTGACGTCCTCCTCCCTGATATGTCCCATAGCGCACAGCATAGCCACAAATATGGCGAGATCGTGTACGCTGCCGGATTTTTTTGTATCGGCAGGAGCAAGATTAACTATGACCCTTGACACCGGAAAAGCGATGCCGTTAGCTCTGAGAGCAGAGCGTATCCGTTCCCGGCTCTCCTTTACAGCTGTATCTGCAAGACCAACAATATCAAACATAGGAGCTCCCTTGCTGATCTCTATTTCAACGTCTACCGGAAAAGCATTGAGTCCGAACAATCCCAGGCTGCTTACTTTTGCATACATTGTCAAACCTCCATATTTAAGCTATGTGATTACTGATCCATTCAAGAATGTCGGCATAGACCTCGGTGCGGTTGGTCTCATTCAGCAGCTCATGACGTGCCCCACTATAGATCTTAAGCTCTATGTCAAGAGATCCTGCATCGTTAAGTGCGTCAAAGACCTCCTTGGGATCTTCCCCGTAGCTTCCTATGGGATCCTCGCTGCCGCTGCATATAAGCATTGGGATCTCTCTGTCGATCTTCCCTGCCCAGTCCTTTGCAGCAACATAGCTTATCAGAAACATCAGGTCATAATAGCCTCTCAGAGTGAAATGGAAATTGCACAGGGGATCTCTTTCATAAGCAAGCACCACCTCATCGTCACGGGAAAGCCACGAATACTCGCTGACGGCATCCGGTATCCTTTTGTTGGCGACGCCGAAAACAAACCGGTCAATAAGCGGAGAGCGGTTTGTGCCTCCCTTTATCCTGCACAGGGTGCTTGTCAGGACAAGTCCTGCGTCTGCACCGACGCTTGTGTTCAGCGTACCCATTATTATCGCTCCGTCGTACATGAAGCCGTATCTCGTAAGAGCAGTCCTTACTACGAGAGAGCCCATGCTGTGTCCCAGAATGAAATACGGAAGCTCCCTGCATTCAGGGTGCTTATCCTTTACCAGCTTTGTAAGCTTTGCAGTATCCTTGGCAAGGAAGTGCCAGCCACGTTCGGGAGCGAAGTATCCCAGTCTGCTTTCGTCCGGTACGGATTTTCCGTGTCCAAGCTGGTCATGGCAGCAGACCATTATCCCCTCTGAACAGAGGTATCCGATAAAATCCTCGTATCTTCCGCAGTATTCGCACATTCCGTGAACTATCTGAAGAACAGCACGGATCTCCGAATCGGGAGTGTATACATAATAAGCAATGCGGTCAGAACCGTTTGTACTCTCAAAATAACCATATTCCTTGTTGAAATTCAAAGAGATCACCTACTCAAATAAAAATATCTACTATATTATACCACTGATACACAAATTTAACAAGAATTTATCCAAAGCATTTCGTAAATTATTTATTAACAAAATCATGTCTTAAATTTTACAAATCCCAGGGTCTGATCCGGGAAAAATTCTCCTATTAAAAAAATAGTTGTTAATTTTTTTAAAAGCTATTTCCAAAAGGATTTTTTTGTGGTATAATCATATCATTAGTATATTGAGGCAACACTGTAAAAAGAGCAGTTACGGTATTGACCTTGTTCCCCAATTTTTTGACGCGGAGGTAATTTGTTATGAATGAAACAGAGCTTTACTCACTTTGGTGTGAAAAGGCAGTTGACGATCCCGACCTTCAGACAGAGCTGAAATCTATCGAGGGCGACACAGAAGCTATCACCGACAGATTCTATCGTGACCTTGAATTCGGTACAGGCGGTCTGCGCGGCGTTATCGGCGCAGGCGCATACAGAATGAACATCTATACTATCAGACGCGCTACCCAGGGTCTTGCCGACTACGTAAACGAAGCTTTCCCCGTTAATCCGTCCGTAGCTATCGCTTACGACAGCAGAATAAAGTCAGACGTATTCGCCAAGGAGGCTGCTGCTGTCCTTGCTGCAAACGGGATAAAGGTCTACATCTACAATGAGCTTATGCCTACACCTATGCTTTCCTTTGCAGTCCGTGAGCTGAAATGCAGCGCCGGTATCGTTGTCACCGCAAGCCACAACCCTGCTAAATACAACGGATACAAGGTTTACGGTCCTGACGGATGCCAGCTTACTCTTGGAGCTGCTGAGATCGTTCTTAAAAACATCAACAAGATCCCAATGTTCGACGGTGCAAAGGTAATTTCTTTTGACAAGGGTCTTAGCGACGGAACTATCGAATATATCAAGCAGGAGGTAATCAACGCTTACATCGAAAAGGTGGCAGAGCAGGGTATCCACACCGATCTCTGTGCTTCAAGCGGTCTGAAAGTCGTTTACACTCCCCTTAACGGAACAGGAAACAAGCCTGTCCGCATGATCCTGAAAAAGATCGGCATTACCGACGTTACAGTAGTTCCCGAGCAGGAATATCCCAACGGAAATTTCACAACCTGTCCCTTCCCCAATCCTGAGATCAAGGAAGCTCTTGAACTGGGTCTTAAGCTCTGCGATACAGTAAAGCCTGACCTGCTTCTTGCTACCGACCCGGACGCTGACCGTGTAGGTATCGCAGTTCCCGACGGAAACGGCGGATACGTCCTCTTTACCGGAAACGAAGTAGGCGCAATGCTCCTTGAATATATCTGCTCCGAA
>JAFLUJ010000016.1 GCA_022511485.1 Oscillospiraceae bacterium
CACCTCTGAGCAAAGCTCAGAGGTATTGCAAATCATTGCTTGATTTGCAATAGAGACTAGTATAAAAGTGGAAGTGATATTATGCCTGTACGTGATAACCTTACAATGTCCGAGTGCCTTGCACTTATAGAATATGTTTCCGCTGAGCTCACGACTAAGGGGGTCGAAAGCGCTGTTTCGGCGATCGTGGATAAATTAAGGGACGCCTTTGGCGTATCCTGCGTAAGTATCCGGGAGATATTTTCGCGTCCATGTTCACTCAGGTATACATACGAATCTCTTGACGACCCTACCAAGGTAAAGCGGATAAATGAAACGGTCACATTTGAAGAAGACATCTGGAAAAACGTAATGGAGACCTTCTCTCAGGGCTGCTATATCTATAAGGCAGGGGGAGATCAGCAGGAACCACAGTTTATAGGACCTGTGCCCAATCCTCCGATGTGTATGATACAAATACCAATGTACAGCGGGAGCGATTTCTTTGGAGTGGTCGACCTTGTTGATTTTGAGAAGCTCCGTGACTGGAGCGGCGAAGAGATCTCGGCGCTGACCATATGCGCAAATTTTATATGTCAGTATCTGTATAAGACGAACCAGTCATTTATGGAGATACATAACAGGAATGATACTGACCCTATTACCGGATTTATGAATTTTACCGCTTTTACCGAGCAGCTTGACGAAAATCTTCATAGTATGCTGAGCAATTCTCCGGTTGCGATAGTTTACAGTGATATACACCATTTCAAATATATTAATGAGACCTATGGCTACAGAAAGGGAGACGAGCTGCTTAAGCTGGTAGCTCAGTCTATCAGCAGCGAGATGTCAAAATATGTGGATATTATGGTATGCCGTGCCCATGCTGATAATTTCATAACAGCTGCCAGCGTTCCCGAAGAGATAATTGCGGTTTTTGACAATTTCATTCATGAAGAAAATCAGCGCGTCTGCAAGCTCATGGAGGATAACTGTCCGGATGTGCAGATACGCATGAATACAGGCATATGCTATGTCCGGGATAACAGTACTACAGCGGCTACAGCTATCGCTCATGCCAATCTTGCAAGAAAAACTGCAAAGCGGGAAGGCATGAATAAGCCTCTGGTTTTCTCCGACGAGATGATGGAGGATATAAAACGTCAGGAATATCTGAACAATGAGCTTCCGAAGGCTATCAGAAATCACGATTTGAAGGTCTACTACCAGCCGAAGATAAACTGTCTTGACGACAGCCTTTACGGCGCGGAGGCGCTTGTCCGCTGGCAGAAGCCAGACGGATCGTTTATATATCCGGATCAGTTTATCCCGGTCTTTGAGAAAAACGGAAATATCGAAGACGTTGACTTTTACGTTTACCGTCAGGTGTTCAGATACATAAGGGGACGTCTTGATGCAGGGCTTCCGGCATTTCCTATATCAATGAATGTTTCAAGAGTGCATTTCCAGAGGGATAATATATTATCCTATATCAAGTCGCTGTTTGAAGAATTCAGAGTACCTACCGACTTTGTGGAATTTGAGCTGACGGAAAATATCTATATGAATAACTTTGACAGGGCGGACGCACTGATACAATACTGCCGTGAACATGGTATCCAGGTATCTATGGACGACTTTGGGTCAGGATACTCCTCATTGAATGTTATAAGTACACTTAGCATTGACACTCTTAAAATTGATAAGATATTTCTTAAGAATGCCGAGCTCAGTGACAACGACAAGACAGTCATTGAAAGTATTATTGCAATGGCAAAGAGGCTTGGAATGAAGGTCATCTGCGAAGGCGTTGAGACAGAGGCTCAGACGGTTTTCCTGAAAAAGGCTAAATGCGACCAGATACAAGGCTATTACTACGGCAGACCTATGGACGAGGAGTCCTTCAATAAATTTGTTGAGAAGATGACGACAAAATAAAAAATCAGGGGAGAGTTTCAGGTTTGAAATGCTCCCCGTTTTATATTTTTTCGGAACAAAACGCTTCTGGCATACTTTTGGAAACATAGAATCTTGACAAAGGAGTATAATAATGATATAATATGTATAGAATAATTTTACAAATCGTACGGGGAGTGATTTCTATGATGATAAAGCCGTCTACTTGTTTAAGAAATGAATACAACGAAATCTCAAATTTCTGTAAGACAGAAAATAAGCCAGTGTTTCTTACCAAAAACGGTGAGGGCGACCTTGTGGTTATGAGTATTGAAGCATACACATATCGTGAGGAAATACTTGATTTAAGAGAAAAGCTTCTTGAAGCCGAGTCGCACCGTCTGAATGGTGCAAAAACATACTCCATAGATGAAGTAAATACACGTCTGGAGGAAATTATAAATGGATCAGAATGACAGTTACAATGTTCAATTTCTGACAGATGCACTGAACGATATGACTGAGATCATTGCATCATTTATAATGCTTGGCAGCAAACAGGGTGCTAAACGTATTCAGAAAAAGTTTAATAAAGCTGTCGAGCAAATACAGACATTTCCATACTCCGGAATTAAGGTTCATGATGATAAGCTTGCAAAGATGGGATTCAGAATGATTGTCGTTGAAAAATATCTGATGTTTTACAAAGTCTTTGACAATGATAAAACGGTTGTTTTTTATCATGTGTTAAATGGGAAAAGAGACTATCCATCATTAATGCAATATTTATCTGATGAATCTGAATAGTATAAGCTAAAGAGGCTGATGCATTAAAAACGCATCAGCCTCTTGCTGTCAGATATACCGCACTGTTTCATTAATATCCCTATAAACACTGTGCATTTTTTCAAGGGGAGCAGAATCCTCGGCAGGATACCCCATTGGCATAAGAAGCACGGCTTTTTCATTTTCGGGAAGTCCCAGCTCTTTTTCAAGCTGGGAATTGGCAAAGTAATTTACCCAGCAAGTACCGATACCAAGCTCCCAGGCCTCAAGCATGATGTGAGTGGCAACTATGCTTACATCCTGAACTCCGGAGCGGACGCCCTCTTCAAGGGGATTTTTCCAGTCCTCGTCAGTGTTGTAGGCAAAGAGCAGCACTGTTTTCGCTCCGAAAATACACTTGCTGAGCTTGTTCAGCTTGGCAAGGTTTTCTTCGCTTTCGATCACATATATCCTCTGGGGTTGGTAGTTGCAGCCTGTGGGAGCTCTGTTTCCCGCTTCCAGAATAAGCTCAAGCACATAATGGCTGACGGGTCTTCCGTCAAATTTCCTTACAGAATATCTTGCTGTTAAAAGATCAAAGAACGTTGTCATTTTACAGCCTCCTTTGCATTGTCAAGGACCGCGATGACCTTATCACACCACCGGTCAAATTCCTCGTCCTCATTCTGGTATTCCTTATGGGCGAGGACATATTCCACTGTACGCTTGATACCCTCTTTTGCGGAGACCTCCGCTTTAAAGTCCGGTACAAGCTTTTTCAGCTTACTGTTGTCAAATACTACGGAATTTGCTTTGTCCCCGATAAGACTTCCTGTGAAATCATAGCTGCTCATATCTGCAAGGGTCTGAGAGGAAACATAATAGGGTCGCAGCTCTTTTCCCAATGCGTCTGCTATGGACTGATATATGTGGTTCCAGCTTACGCTTTCGTCAGAGGTTATGTGGAAGGCTTCTCCGATGGCTTTGGGATTTCCCATCAGTCCCACGAAGCCCTTTGCAAAGTCGCTGTTGTGAGTGATAGTCCAGAGGGAGCTTCCGTCGCCGTGGATAATGACCTGCTTACCATCCATGATCCGCTTTACTACCTGCCAGCTTCCGTTATTTCCGTGAACTCCAAGGGGGACGCTCCGCTCGTCGTAGGTATGGCTGGGGCGAACTATTGTAACAGGAAAGCCGTCCTGTCTGTAACGCTCCATAAGGTAATCTTCGCAGGCTTTTTTGTTGCGGGAATATTCCCAGTAGGGATTTTCAAGAGGAGTGTCCTCGGTAATGACATATCCTTTGGGAGGCTTCTGATAAGCGGAGGCGGAGCTGATATAAATGAACTGCCTGGTCTTGTCCCTGAAAAGCCTGTAGTCCCGTTCAAGCTGGGAAGGTACAAATCCGATAAATTCTCCCACACAGTCGAAGCTCATGCCCTCCAGTAGCTTTGCAGCGTTTGCCTCGTCGGAAATGTCACATTTGATGACCTTCACATTTTCGGGGAGAGTATCGTTCCGGTTTCCCCTGTTGAGCAGGTATACCTCGTCTCCCCGTTCAGCGAGAAGCCTGGTTATTGCCATGCTGATGATACCTGTTCCGCCTATGAATAATACTTTCATGCTGTTTGACCTCCTTATATTTTTATAATTCCTGCCATCTGATGCAATCGGGTCTTTTCATTGAGTCAAAAAACTCCTCTATGCATAAAATAGCACTTTCAACAGAAATAACAGCATCAGCAGGAGCTTCCCATTCCTCGCCGCCTGCTAAAAAAATTACAGTTTCCGTATAAGTCCCATATGACAGCCATGTTACATCCTCTTTTTCAAAGAAGTGGATACACGCATAAGCTCCATTTACTAAAATTGAAAGACAGGGATATTCATTTTCGCCGCTTATCCAGATGTCATCCATCGGCAATGCGGAGCTCCGTTTTATATGTTCAGATATTTCTTCTTTCGTATTATATATGAAATTACCTTTATCCGAGCTTACATTCATAATGTTATCTCCTGCTCCAATGACATAGATTAAAGATTGCATAACATTTGATTTATTTCTATTATACCTTTATTAACATAATTTGTCAAGCAAAGGATAAAAACAAGTCAGCCTTAGTGGGAATTTTTCCGTGTGGGCTGACTTTATTAATAATTATACTATGATTGATCAATCAGGAATTTCAACAGATATAATTTCAGTTTGCCCATTTTCAAGAACAGCTTTAATTTTTTTATCACTTATTTGCAGAACTTTTTGAATCCACATTATATCTTCGTTTCTTCCGATCTCAAACCACTGCGCCGTTTTGGTGTTGTAGGTATATTCTTTAAAAGGAGGAACAAGAAAATATACTATTATCCCGCATCCGTACATTACAACAAACTTCTCGTTTGGATCTATGATCGCTCCGTTAGGGTCGCCATAAAAATCACCGATAATAATTTTTGTATTTGCAGTTTTATCAATTAAATAAACTGTTTCATATTCGCTTATAACTGCATAACGCTTACATTCAGCCAAAGTAATTACAGAACCCATATTAACTCCTAAAAAAATTCATATGAATGATTACTGATACTTTTTTACATATTCATAAAACTATCCTCTTTGCAATTTCACATATGATCTTTACAGCGGTGCTATCGTCATACTCCTGATTTTCGTAAAAGGTATAGTATCCTCCGTAAACGCCGTAGGTCAGCATGATATTTTTTTCCGGACTGTTTGCAAATTCCGGATAATTTGCAAAAACGTGCTCCTTAATAGACGAAAGAAGCTTTTTCGGAAGCTGCTCTCTCCGGCTGTCCGAAAAAATAATTTTGATAAGTGGATTTTTTGTGTATTCGGAAAATAATCTGTTTGCAAATTCAGATGGATTCTGGATGGCGTCCGTAACATTATCCAGGTTGCACATAATACCTGAAACAATATGACTTTCTATCTGCTCCGATAAATCATATATGTCCACATAGTGGGAATAAAATGTGGACTTGTTTATCTGCGCCAGTTCACATAGCTCCTTGACGGTAATGCGTTCCAGAGACTTGCGGGAACGAAGCTCTATAAAGGCGTTTCCGATGCTTTGCTTGGTTTTTTCGATACGGTGATCCATAAATATTATCATGCTCCTGTGAGAATTTTTCGACTATTTTACAAAATAGTTGCTTTTCCGACAAACGTCCGAATCCGACGGTTGATATTGATTTATGCTTCTATTATACTATATCTTAGAGAAAAAATCAACTGTAGTTGGATATTTAAGGGGAAACATTGACCATGGATATACAAAATTTCTATAGGGGCGACGAATTTGAAGCCTACCGGTTTCTTGGAGCTCACTTCGGGGACGGTTATACCACATTCCGGACATTTGCTCCCGGCGCTGTAAGAATATCCGTTATAGGGGACTTTAACGGCTGGAACGAAACTCCCATGGGAAAGGTGCAGGACGGCAACTTCTGGGAGTGTACAATTAAGGACGCAGATCCCGGCATGATGTACAAATACCGCATCTACAAAAAGGACGGAAGCTGCACAGACCACGTCGACCCTTACGGATTTTTTTCGGAAAAACGTCCGGGACACGCTTCCATAATCGCCACGCTGGACTCTGATATATTCACTGATAAAAAATGGCTTGACAGCAGGGGAAATCACTATGATAAGCCCATCAATATGTACGAAATGCATTTCGGCTCATGGCGGAAAAAGGACGAGGACACCTGCTACTCATACGATGAGCTTGCGGAGGTACTTATCCCATATCTTAAAAAAAACGGCTACAACTATGTTGAGCTTATGCCACTGAACGAATATCCCGCGGATGAATCCTGGGGCTATCAGGGAACGGGATTTTTCAGTCCCACCTCCCGTTATGGAAATCCCGACGGACTGCGCCGCTTCATAAACAAGTGTCACGAAAATGACATCGGAGTTATCATGGACTTTATCGCTGTCCATTTTGCAGTGGACGACTATGCTCTCCGGAATTATGACGGTACGGCTCTTTACGAGTATCCCAACGCAGCGGTTGGATATAACGAATGGGGAAGCTGCAATTTTATGCACTCCCGGGGTGAAGTGCGGAGCTTCCTTCAGTCGGCGGCGTATTACTGGCTGAAAGAGTTCCATTTTGACGGTCTGCGGTTTGACGCTGTAAGCAATCTTATCTATTGGCAGGGAAACGTCAATCGAGGTGAAAACAAGCCGGCAACGGATTTCCTTAAAGGGATGAACAACGGTCTGAAAGAGAGAATTCCGGACATTATGCTTATTGCCGAGGACTCCTCCTCATACCCGAGAGTGACCCAGCCTGCATGGGCAAACGGTCTGGGATTCGATTATAAATGGGACATGGGCTGGATGAACGACACTCTTGATTATTTCCGACTGCCCCCGGATAAGCGTACAGAAAAATATCATATGCTCACATTCAGCATGATGTACTATCACAGCGAGCGGTTTATTCTGCCCTTTTCTCATGACGAGAACGTCCACGGAAAAGCGACTATCATCCAGAAAATGAACGGACAGTATGAGCAGAAATTTCCCCAGGCAAGGGCACTGTATCTGTACATGATGACCCATCCGGGCAAGAAGCTGAACTTCATGGGCGGTGAAATAGGACAGTTCCGTGAGTGGGACGAGACCCGTGAGCAGGACTGGGACATCCTTCATTATCCGCTGCATGACGCTTTCCGTCGGTACATGAAGGAGCTTAACGAAATTTACATAAAAAATCCCGCCCTCTGGGAAAATGATTACAGGGACGAGGGATTCCAGTGGATAGACTGTCACTGCGAGCAGAAATGTGTCTATGTGTACAAACGGTGCGGAGGAGGTCAGACTGTGGCTGCGGTGTTTAATTTCTCGGATAGAAACGCAGATTACAGTCTGCATATTGAAAACGCTTCAAAGCTTAGACTTCTCATTGACACCGATAATCAGATATACGGGGGAAATACCGTCCCGGATGCTGAATTAAAATTGCAGGACGGTACTGTAAATATGGTTTTGTCTCCGTTTTCGGGAAGATTATATCAAATTGCTTTCCAGACCTGAGATTTGGCTAATGGGGTGCTATATCTCAGAAACCATATAGGGGAAACAGGAGCAAAAAGGTTCAGCCTTTTTGCTCCTGTTTATTTTTTCTCATCACAAGGAATACAATAAAGCAAAGTATTATCTGTACAATTGTTGAGCAGGGGGTGGCTAAGCCAATTCTGAACATGGACACCGGTTCTGTTTTGCTCATTATCCATGAGACGGGTATCCTGACAGCAAAAGCTCCCACAAGTCCCTGTATCATAACAAATCTGGTTTTTCCACAGCCGTTGTAAAATCCGCAGAAGCAGAACAGGAAAGACACAGATATGGTATCTATTGCATATGATTTCAGATATTCTGCCGCCTGAATTATGGTATCGCTTTCGTTTGAGAATATCCCTGCAAGAAGATCTCCCCGGAAAAATGTAATGGCTGCCATGATTATCCCCATAGCAAAGGACACTGCCATTCCGTAAAGCATTGCACGGATGGAGCGGTCGTGACGTCCTGCCCCCTCATTCTGTCCCACAAATGATGAAAGAGACTGCATGAATGCGATAGGAACAAGCATGATGAACATACAAACCTTTTCAGCAACTCCGATACCTGCTGAATAAACAAGCCCCAGGTCATTAACTATGGAAAGTATGACAAGAAACGAAATGCTTACAAGGAAGTCCTGCAATGCAATTGGGATACCCAGTCCAAGGGTGCGCCTGATATAGATATAATTTCTCGGAGACTTTATACTGAAATATGATCTCTGCACATCAAATGGGAGATTTTGGCGGGTTATGATAATAAGACTGACAACAACGCTTACAGCCTGCGCAAGAACGGTTGCAGTCGCTGCCCCTGCTGCTCCCATATGTAATCCGGCGACGAAAATAAGGTCTCCGATTATATTTACGCCGCAGGCAATGGCTACGGTGATAAGTGGCGTTTTTGAATCTCCGATACCCCTGAAAATACTTCCGATAACGTTATATGCAATAATGAAAATAAGGCCGGCGGAGCATATGGTAAAGTATCTTACGGTTTCATCAAAGGCTTCGGCGGGAGCGTTCATTATCCGGCATATAGTCCTTGAAAAGACAATAAAGAGAACGGTCAGCAGAATTGAGATTATGGAGAACAGTATTACCGACGAGCCGATTATGTTTCCGGCTTCCTTTCGTCTGCCGTTGCCTATTTTCTGAGCCAGCAGCACGGTAGTTCCCATTGAAAGTCCGGTAATGGCGGTTGTGATGCTGTGCATGAGCTGACTTCCCGTGGAAACTGCGGAAACATTGCTGTTATCGCTGAACTGTCCCACTACCAGCAGATCGACACCGCCATACATTGCCTGCAAAAACAGAGCAAACAATACCGGCAGAGCGAATTTTATAAGGGAAGGCAGTATTTTACCGTTTACAAAATCATTTTTCATATTATATGAGCCTCCGTATCTATATCCAAATAAAAATCCGGATAAAACAACAAGCGTCTCAGCTTGTCATCTTATCCGGCATTGTACTTCTGACTGAGCCTTTGCCCTCCGATGAACAATATACATTGTAACACAAAATACTTTAAATGTCAAGTATTTTGGGCATGATTTGCTGCTGTAATCAGTAGATCAACGTGAAGCATTATTGAATTATCTGCTCATTTTTACAGAAAATTTGCCGTTTATGTTGCATATCGGAAAAATATATGCTATACTCTAAGCAGGTGATGATTTGCGGTGTTGCCTTAATACTTTACGCAACAGCAGAAAGGATGTTTTCGATTATGAAAAAATTTATGACAGCTCTTTTTTCGATCGTTATGATCGCTTCTTTT
>JAFLUJ010000017.1 GCA_022511485.1 Oscillospiraceae bacterium
AAGGGGTCTGGGGAAAACCTTTCTTCAGAAAGGTTTTCCCCAGTAAGAGTACAGAGGTAATGCACTAAATTATGATTTATAAAATATCTGCGGGTATTAACTAAATGTTCATGCATTTGCATAGAAAATATGATAAAATAAAAATGAGTGTAATATAATGCAGGAGGTCTCCGGAGGTTTCATGCAGGCTGTACAGAAAGGCGGGAGTTTATGTTAAATCCTATCCAGAAAATACTTAATATAAAATTCCGCAATAAGCTTATACTGATGTGCGTTGCTACGCTTGTTCCGGTAATTCTCGGCGGAGTTTTCCTGCTCTATAACTTTATCAGTGTTATGCGTAACAATGCAGGAAATGAAGCCATATCCGAAGCGGACAGTATCAAAATAAGACTTAAGGATACAGTGACAACGGTATCAAATATAAGCGATACCATTTTTGAAAGTGATGACCTCAACACTCTGCTTAAACAGGATTTCGTCAATAATGATGAGTATTATAATTTTTATATGCAGGAACTGATCATTCCGGAGCATAACGGTGCTTATCCTCAGATAGACGGTATTTACTTTTACCTTGACATTGAAGATTTTATATATAACTCGGATTTCAGTTATGCAAATGAACAGATACAGAATTCCTACTGGTATAAAACAGCCCGGGAAACCGGTCAGCAAAGATGGCAGCTCATAACCTTTAACGGTGAGGATATGAGCAACGATATTGATGATGATCAGGAGCAGGAAGATCCGAAAACACCCGGGTATGTTTCTCCGGAAAGCCGCCTTGCATTTATTACTCCGCTCACAGACAAAAATGATGATTTCTGCGGAACTATGGTGGTAACTGTAAATCCGGACTGGTATTCCGAGCTTACAAATGACGTGAACGGAGGAGTAGTATTCTGCGTTAATCAGGGAGTAGTTTTCTATAGTACTGTGGATGGCTGCCGCGAAAGATCGGTGCTCAACTACGAAAATGATTTTCCTCTTGGAATAAGTGATTCAGAAAAGCTGAACGGCGGAAAAAATCAGCTTGAAAAAAAAGGCTACACAGTGGTCTCTTACTTTGACTATGAAAACACAGGAAATCTTTTTCAGATATATGTTGTCAAGCCCTCTGCTGTTTATAATGAAACTCTAAGTAATACAATTATAATTTACGTATGGTATAGTTTGTTATGTATTATACTTTCAGTATTAGTTATGATACTGTTTGCCAGTATGTTCACAAGACGTATACGATTTTTGCAGGACGAAATGCATAGTGTTGCAGACGGCAGCTTTGAGCTTACTGAGGATATTAAGGGTAATGATGAAATATATGATCTGTATCAGGATCTGAAAAAAATGGTGAACAGTATGCAGAAGCTTATCAACGATGCATACAAGTCAAAAATACAGTCGGAAAGCTTTAAGCTCAATCAGATGGAAGCGGAGTTCAAGGCTCTGGCAAGTCAGATAAATCCACATTTCCTTTATAACACTCTTGAAACTATAAGAATGAAAGCATACTGCAACAACGACAAGGAAACCGCAGACCTGGTAAAAAAGCTGGGCAAATTCATGCGACGCTGTCTTGAAGTAAAGGACGGCATGGTGACCCTTGAATCAGAGCTGGAATTTACAAGGAGCTATCTGGAGCTACAGGCAGCTCGTTTCGGAGACAGAGTGTCCTACTCAATTTACTGTGAGGTGGACAGGAATTATAAGATACTGCCGCTTATCATACAGCCTATCGTCGAAAATGCGGTGGTGCATGGCATCGAAAGCTCCAAATCCAATGGAAGGATAAGCATTAAGGTCCGGTACTGCGGGGAAAATGTTTCTATTGATGTTGCGGACAACGGACAGGGTATCCCTCCGGAAAGAATGAAGGAGCTTCTTGACAAGCTGGAAAAGAATGATACCTCCTCGGGAAAAAGTATCGGTCTTACAAACGTAAATAAACGTATAAAAATGTATCATGGTGCAGAGTACGGGCTTTCGGTAAAAACGGTGCGGGGCAAGGGAACTACTATAAGCGTTACTCTCCCGAGAATTGTGGACGAAAACGTTATGAAGAAGCTTCCCCAGAAGTACAGTGAGATAAGCGAAAATATTTCCCGCGGAGCTTGATGTGTATATACGAAAGGAGAAAATTAATGATAAAAGTATTGCTTGTTGACGATGAGCCTAACGTTCGTCAGGGCGTAAAAATGATGATACCCTGGCAGGAGCTGGGGCTTGAAGTAATAGGCGAGGGCGAGGACGGAGACGACGGTCTGTCAAAAATACTGGAGCTTGCTCCGGATATTGTTATTGCCGATGTAAAAATGCCCGGAATGACCGGGATACAGATGATAGACGCTGCTAAAAAAAGCGGCTTTAACGGAAAATGTCTGATACTGTCAGGATACTCGGATTTTACTTACGCCAAGGAAGCTATGTCCCTGGGGGTCAAGCAGTTTATCCTCAAACCGGTGGATGAGGACGAGCTTATTGACGCTCTGAAAGCTCTCCGGGAGGAGATCGCAGGAGACGAACGCAATAAGATAACAATGGAGCACGGCAGCGAATATATGAGCGAAAAGCTTTTACAGGCTCTGCTTCTTGGCGATGACAAGGTAATAGAAAGCAGTGAGCTTACTGCATATGATTATGACAACTACACGGCAGCTATCATAACTGCTTCGGAAAATATGACTGCGGAGGAAAAAAATACTGTCCTTATCACGATAAAAAAGCGTCTTGAGGATGAATCCGGCGCTGATGTTACGGCTCCCGGATTCAGCGGAATGACAGCCGCTCTTTTCAAGGATAAAAGCCGAGGCAAGCTTATGGAGTATCTTTCGGCGCTGAGCAAGGAGTATTCCGAACAGATCTTTATAACGGTAGGAGGAACTGTTTCGGAAATGACAGATATAAAACGCTCCTATCACGAGGCTGACGAGCTGTTTAAAAATCGTTTCCGGTATCTGCACAGGGGTATAGTCAGTGCGGAGACCCTCAGCGGAGATATTTACGAAGGCAGCGAGACCGACGAGATCATCGACCGTATCTATGCATATATGGAGATCAATGACATTGACCGGCTCAATGAAGCGCTGGAGCGTTTCCGTGCTTCCCTTTGCGGAGGTTCATACACCGCCGAAAGGATAAAGGTGACCTGCATAACCACCGTTATGGAAATAAAGTCAAGGCTGGTAAAAAACATAGGCGACAAAAAAACAGAGCAGTTCCTTAACGATGAGCTTATTGATAAGATCGGGGAGAAAACAAGTCTTTTTGATATTATCGAGCTGCTTAAAACCACGCTTACCGAAATTTCAAACACTCACTTCGGACGGACAACAAAAAGCACTATGGAACGTGTGGTACAGTATATCAGATCAAACTACAACAGCGAGCTTCGCCTGGAGCAGCTTGCTGCTATATTCGGATATAACCGTGCTTATCTTGGAAAGGTCTTTCACCAGTATACAGGAGAAAATTTCAATAACTATCTTGACAGCATACGTATCACCGAGGCAAAGAGACTTCTTGAAATGGACGAATACAAGGTCTACGAGGTCGCTGAAATGGTGGGGTATACTAATATCAACTATTTCCATAACAAGTTCAAAAAATATGTGGGGATAAGTCCCCTCAGCTATAAAAGACAGAGCCGCGGGGAAGCTGCGGGAAGCTATGACGACATTGATGATATTGAGATCCTTGACGGTATTGATGAACAGGAGACAGAATTTTAAAGGCAGCACCGCACAACTATTGTGCGCCAGCTGCGCAGTGTTGCCTAAAGCTAACATCATGAAAGGAGTGGCGTTCCCTACGGGAGCATGGTCAAATGAATATTGATCTGAAACGAAAAAAGGAAAAACGGAATAATATCATTCGCTGGCTGCTGTATTTTTTGCTGCTGGCTATATCCTATATTTATATGACAACAGCTCCCATCACTCTGCGGACGCCGCTTTTTCTTCTGTCCACTGCAATGTGCGTCTCAATGTTTGAAGAGCCCTTCGACTCGGCTGTCTTCGGATGCGTTGCGGGACTTCTTCTGGATACGGCTCAGGGCACTATGATAGGACTTAACGGCATCATTGTTCTGTGGTGCTGCCTGATGTCCTCACTGCTGTTCCATTTCTTTTTGAGACGCTATATTGTCAGTATCATACTGGTAAATCTTGCGGCGGTATTTATACAGGGAATGATCCACTATTTCTTTTACTATGCTATATGGGAGTACGATCCCTCGGGAAAAATTTTTACCGAGAAATTTCTGCCTGTCATGATCTACACGGAGATAGCCGTTTTTCCCTTATTCCTGCTTACGCGATTCATGGTGAAGCATTTCGGAGTGATTGTGGAAAGCTATATTGAAGAACAATCCGATGATATTGTAAGAGAGTAAACTTCGCGAAAGGAGAGGTGCTCCCTGAGGGAGCGATATTATAACTATGGCAAAATTTTTTGAAAGATTACGGGCAGCATTTTTCTTTATAGTGATACTTGCTGCACTTGCGCTGTGTTGTGTGGATCTGATGAAGATACAGATAGTAAACGGCGCGGCATATCTTGAAAAGGCTCAGACAACCCGTACTGCAAGTCAGGTCATAACCTCTCCGAGAGGTGAGATAGTTGACAAGGACGGCAGTGAGATAGTAATAAACAAGACCGGATTCAACGTCATCATAGAAAAGGCGTTTTTCCCAAGCGGAAAGGAAGAAATGAACCGTATCATAAACGGCATAGCAAGGATACTTGATGAGGACGGAGTTCCATGGATAGATACTCTTCCCATATCAAGAGAGCAGCCATATGAATATCTTGAAGCCCGGGACGGCGATATTGTAAAGCTCAGGAAGGAAATAGGCGTCCAGCCCTATGCCACTGCGGAGGACTGTCTTACCGCAATGTACTCCATGTACGGGATAGATGACAGATACACCGAAAAGGAAAAAAGAACTATCGCCGGGATACGCTATGAAATGTTCCTGAGAAGCTTTTCTCTTTCAAACCGGTACACCTTTGCAGAGGATATTCCCATGGACACTGTTGTACGTCTGAAGGAAGCCTCCTATACTCTTGAGGGAATGGATATAATCGAGGAGGCAATCAGGATCTACGCTGTGGGAGATGTTGCTCCTCATCTTATCGGAACGGTAGGAGCTATCAGCGCAGAGGAATACGAGGAACACAGAGGCGATGGCTACGCTCTCAACGACGTGATAGGAAAATCCGGCATAGAAAAGGCTATGGAATCCGAGCTCCGGGGCAAGAAGGGCACACGAACTCTTGATCTGCTCAACGGCGTTGTGATCTCCGATACAGTCACTGAGGAGGCTGTCCCGGGGAATACAGTAAGGCTCACAATTGACATCGACTATCAGCGGGACGTTCAGGAGATACTGGAAAACCATATCCTGTGGCTCAATAACCAGACCAGCTCCAAAGCCAAGGGCATGAACGCCAATGCAGGCGCAATTGTAGTTCTGGACGCAAAGGACGGAGCTCTCCTTGCAGCGGCGACCTCCCCAACATATGATATAAACGACTACCTTACGGATTATGCTTCCGTACTGAACGGAGCTAACTCTCCTCTTACAAACAGAGCTACCAACGGTCTGTACCGTCCCGGCTCTACATTTAAGACTGTTACAGCTACAGCAGGTCTTAACGAGGGATATATCGGCAGAAATTCCACAGTATACTGTGGACACAAATACACCTACTGGGACGATTATCAGCCATTATGTACCGGCTGGCACGGCGGGATAAGTGTTGTGACCGCCATAGAAAAATCCTGCAATATCTTCTTTTACGATGTGGGCAGGACAATGGGACCGGATATGATCGCAGAATACGCAAATATGTATGGTCTTGCCAATGACACGTATCTTGAAACAGGGGGAAGCAAGGGATTTATTGCAACTCCCGACAGCCTCCTTGCAAGAGGTCTGGAGTGGAATGCGGGTCTTGTTGTACAGGAGGCTATCGGTCAGTCCGAAACTGCTGTAACGCCGCTCCAGATGGCTGTTCAGGCGTGTACTATTGCAAATAAGGGCGTCCGTTATCAGCCTCATATGGTTGACAGCATTTACACATATAATATGGAGGAATTGGTCTCCGTAACACAGCCTGCTGTTGTTTCCACGATACCGGACAGATCCGGCGAGACCTTTGCCCTTATCACTCAGGGAATGAAACAGGCGGCAGCGTTTACGGCATACAGCTATCCTATGGAAAAGGATTACTACACCTCCTATCTGCTGACAAGTCTCCCGGAGGCGACAGCGATAAAGACGGGAACTCCTCAGATGACATCTGCCGAGGATACAGGCTCTGCGTTTATCGGATTCTATCCCGCAGACGACCCTCAGATCGCCTTCTCCGGATTTGTTGAGCATGGAGAGTACTCCAAATTCATGATAAAGCAGATAATAGAGGCATATTATGACAAGGATTATGTACCTCCGCATCCGACAATAATAATAAAAGAGCCGGAAAAAGTCATGGCTGGTATTGAATCGGACGGCAGCAATACAGCTTCCCCGGCGGTCAATTAAAGCGGCGGAGTAAGCACTGTCCGGACGGTATTTTCATGGCAGCATAATATCAGAGATCCTTTGTACAATTGTAACAAGCATATTATATGTACAAAATAGACAAAAATAACAAAACGTTTAGTAGGAACATCACAAAATTGTGCAAATCATTCAAAAACGCTTTGACAAATTCGTATTTTATGGTACAATATAAAGTAGATGAATATTCTATACTGAAGTACTTTTATCTTCAAGACGATACCGCACCAAGGCGGCAGCCGTTCTTTGCGTGGTATTGTCTTAAGCGTTTATACGCGAAAGGAGTTTTTTATGGCATCTAAAATCATTGCTATCACTTCCGGTAAGGGAGGCACCGGTAAATCCTCCATATGTGCCGAGCTTGGCTTCGCTCTTGCAAGACAGGGACACAGAACACTTATTATCGAGCTGGACTTCGGTCTGAGATGTCTTGATATTATGCTTGGCGTAAAGGATAGTATCAAATACGACCTGGGTTCTGTTCTCAAAGGTGAATGTGATATTTACAAGGCTACAACAAATGCAAAGGAATTTGCCAGCAACCTGAGCGTAGTCTGCGCTCCTGAGGATCCATTTGCAAAGGTAGATGCAGAAACAATTTCCAATATCTGTAATGAAATGCGCAAATACTACGAATACATAATCGTTGATACATCCGCAGGTACTAACGAAAGCGTTTTTGATGTTGTGGAACAGTCTGATCTTATTCTGGTAAATACAACTCCTGACCCGATATGCGTCCGTGACGCACGTCTGATGTCGGACGAATTCTATAAGAGAGGAAACAAAAAGCAGCGTCTTATCATTAACAAGGTAGACCCTGATATCTTCGAGGCTGACATTATCATCGACCTTGACGAGATAATTGACACTGTAGGCGTACAGCTGATCGGTGTTATTCCTAAAGATAATGATATAGTTATATCCACAGGTAAAGGTAAGCCCCTTCCTAACAACTCACTTGCATTAAGGGCATTTGACGCTATTTCCAAGAGGATCAAGGGCGAAGATGTACCTCTCAGCTTCAAGATACTTACAAAATAAATTCGGTCGGGTGCTGCCGGGGGATCTGTAACTGTGCAGCTTTCAGATAAGAATATATTCGGCGTGGGTATTTTTATGGCATAGCTGCATTTTGCGGCGGGGGAGTGCCATATTCCGGGGAAAATTAATTGAGAGGAATGATAATAATGAATATAGCTTTAATTGCGCATGATACTAAAAAAGAGCTTATGGTTCAGTTCTGTATTGCATACTGCGGAGTATTGTCACGCAACAACCTGTGCGCTACAGGGACGACCGGCAAAATGGTCGAACAGGCGACAGGTCTTAATATCCAGCGGTATTTAAGCGGTTCTCAGGGCGGCGACCAGCAGATCAGTGCGCGTATCTCCTGCAACGAAATCGACCTTCTCCTGTTTTTCAGAGATCCTCTTACAGCTCAGCCCCATGAGCCTAATGAAATGAATCTTCTCAGGCTTTGTGATGTACACAACATTCCGGTGGCAACCAATATTGCTACTGCGGAAGCCTTGATACACGCTCTTGAACGCGGCGATCTTGACTGGCGTCAGCTTGTTAATCCGGCGTGAAATAAAAAAACAATGCGGAGTTTAAACTCCGCATATTTTTTTCTCAAAAGTATTATACATCTGAAAATTTTAAAAAATCCTCGCATAAGTTATGGAGGTCAATATCTGAATTTATGACCTTGCCGGAGGAGCTTTCTATGATATTTCCCTTTAAGCTTGCATTTTTGTATCCATCAAGCAGTTCCATTATTCTATAAATAGTTTCGTATGTTACATCATTTAATTGTTCCTCCATGCTGTTGTAGTTTGATGCCTTTGACAGCGAAACATTCACTGCATAATCTTGTATCTTCCGAATTTCTCCCCAGAATATTTTTAATTCTTCTGACATTTATTTTTCCTCCATATATCTGATAAGTGAGAGTATCCCATAAACTTATAGCACTATATTTCAATTCCTGTATCTTTAGTATCGTTTACAAACTATAGCTCTGATTTTAATACTATAAGTCAGATTTTGACGAAATTTCGATTTTACTGTCCGGTATTTCCAGACCCCAGTTATCCCAGCCTGTGTAATTATCACGTGCGAAAAGCTCTATTTTGCTTTGGGAGGGAAACATCTCGGTTATGCCCTTGATGACCGTTTCCGGCTTACGGCTGTGATCCCGGCGTTTTTCCGATACAAGCTGACGGATATTTCTTGCACCTCTCGGTGAGGGAAATCTCCCTTTTTTGAACACAAGGACAAATTCGGTCTGAGAAAGAGTATACCTTCCCGGATTGTGTATCTGCTTGTCCCAGACAAATGCGACGGTCTTATATTCAAATCCCCATGCTTTCCCGAGCTCTATGGAATTTTCAAGCTGAGGGCCGGTTGTCCACATAAAAAGCAGACTATCCTCTGCGGCGATGGAGTTCACGTTCAGAGACATAAGATCGCGGAGCTTAACGGTTGGATATTTGAAATCCGCAGCACTTATGAAGATATTCTTTTCAAAGTCTATGTTTTCGGTTTTTATACTGGACTTATCATACTGCATTTTTCCGCCGTAGTCCCATGGAGGGTCGGCGTAGATAATATCATATTTTTTATCCGGCAGGGGAGGATAAAGCTCTTCAAGGGGATTGAGGAGCTTCCTTCTTTTTGCCTCCGGATTATATTTTGAGTAGCCTGTGACCGGCTTGTTTCTATCCATTATAAATTTTCCTTTTCATGTTGTTTTACATTGATATTTTAACACAAAAAGAAACTGTATGTCAACAGCAAGGATAAATCATAATTTAGCAGCATGGACACACTTCAATTTTGCGCTGTGCGCAAAATTGTCTAGCTGGTCGAGCTGAGC
>JAFLUJ010000018.1 GCA_022511485.1 Oscillospiraceae bacterium
CAACGCCGACTTCGACGGCGACCAGATGGCTGTTCACCTTCCACTTTCTGCGGAAGCTCAGGCAGAGGCAAGATTCCTCATGCTTGCGGCAAACAACCTGCTTAAACCATCTGACGGACGTCCTGTTGCAGTTCCGTCTCAGGATATGGTTCTCGGTTCTTACTATCTGACTATGAAGAAGGAAGATAAGGACGAGAACGGAAACTATATCGAAAAGGGTGCGGGAAAGGTCTTCCGGGATGTAAACGAAGCTCTTATGGCGTACAGTGACGGCGTGGTATCTATCCATGCTCCTATCAAGGTGCGCATTTCCAAGGATATAGGCGGAAAGACAGTTTCCAAGCTTATTGACTGTACTGTGGGAAGGATCATATTCAATGAGAATATCCCTCAGAACCTTGGCTATGTTGACAGAACCAATTCCGACAAGCAGTTTGATCTTGAAGTTGACTTCCTTGTTAAGAAAGGTCAGCTTTCCGATATTATCGAGCGCTGTATCCGTATACATGGAACAGCTACCACCTCCGAAGTCCTTGACCGGGTAAAGGCTCTGGGCTTCAAGTACTCCACAAGAGCGGCGATTACAGTTGCTGTATGTGATGCGGAGATCCCTGAGCTTAAAAAGGATATTCTTGCTGAGGCTGACGCTAAGGTAGAAAAGATCAACAAGCTGTTCAAGAGAGGCTTTATCTCCGCTGCGGAAAAATCCAAGAGGTTCATCGACATCTGGAATGCTGCTACCGATGAGGTAACTGTTGCTCTGAAGGACGGTCTTGACAAGTATAATCCTATCTTTATGATGGCTGACTCCGGTGCTCGAGGCAGTATCAACCAGATACGTCAGCTTGCGGGTATGCGCGGACTTATCGCCAATACCTCCGGTTCAACAATTGAGATGCCTATCCGTGCTAATTATCGTGAGGGACTGAATATCCTTGAATATTTCATTTCCTCCCGTGGTGCGAGAAAGGGCCTTGCCGATACGGCTCTGCGTACAGCCGACTCCGGTTACCTTACAAGACGTCTTGTTGACGTTTCCCAGGAGGTAATTATCCGTGAGGACGACTGCGGAACAGACGAGGGTATCGAGATATACACCATCAAAAACGGAAACGAGATGATAGAGCCTCTTAAAGAGCGTCTTATCGGACGTTACCTTATTGAAGATCTCCGTGATCCCGCTACAGGCGACCTTATCATGAGCCACACCAAGCTTATCACAGAAAGCGACGCTCAGAAGATCGTGGACAGCGGCATCGAAAGAGTAAAGATACGCTCCGTTCTTAACTGTAAGGCTAAGCACGGCGTATGTGCGAAGTGCTATGGAGCTAACCTTGCAAACAATAATCTTGTTGCAGTGGGTGAGGCTGTTGGCGTAATTGCTGCTCAGTCCATCGGTGAGCCCGGTACTCAGCTTACAATGAGAACCTTCCACACAGGCGGTATCGCTTCTGCGGAGGATATTACACAGGGTCTTCCCCGTGTTGAGGAGCTCTTTGAAAGCAGACGTCCCAAGAACTCAGCTATCATTGCAAGGATCGGCGGAAGCGTCCGCATGGAAGAGATCAAGAAGATACGAAATGTTATCATAACCAACAGCGAGACCGGCGAGGAAGAATACTATCCTGTTCCTTACGGATACAAGATCAGAGTCAAGGAGGGCGACACCGTTGAACCGGGAGTACCTCTTACAGAAGGCTCTATCAACCCGGGAGATATTCTCGCCGTAAACGGTCAGCAGGCGGTTCAGAACTATATCATCACGGAAGTTCAGAAGGTTTACCGCTTGCAGGGTGTTGACATCAACGATAAGCATATCGAGGTTATTGTACGTCAGATGCTGCGTAAGGTGAAGATAGATGAAAGCGGTTCAAGCTATCTGCTTCCCGGCTCTCTTATCGACAAGAGGGAGATCGACGAGATCAACGCAGATATACAGCGCAGGATAGACGCAGGAGAGGAGAATCTCACTCTTGCAACTACTGTTCCTGTTCTCCAGGGTATCACAAAGGCATCATCAAGCTCAGACAGCTTCCTGTCGGCGGCTTCCTTCCAGGAGACCACCAGAGCGCTTACAGACGCTGCCATCAAGGGCAAGAGCGACTGTCTCCAGGGTCTTAAAGAAAACGTTATCATTGGTAAGCTTATTCCTGCCGGAACAGGTATGGATGTGTACAACAACATAGAGCTTGTCAGAAACGAAAGCGCCGCAGAGCATAATGGAGCTGTTCAGCAGCCGGCAGTCTAAGGGCGACATTTTAAGTTGAATAATATTAAGAGAATCGAAGCGGACGGTGCAGACTGTCTTTTCGGGCAAATGTCCTGCCCGCTGCTTTCGGTTCTCTGTTTTTTGGAAGAGAATAATGCTATGGATACTAAAAGATTGTTCATAATGATCTGCATTGGTGGCGTCACAGCAGTAATGGCTGTTGCGATGTACGCTATGTTCGGAGATAAAATGGAGAGCACTCTGCCTGTGATGAATACTCTTTCAAGTGAACAGCTTGCGGGAGTTGGCTATACAAGTATGTCTGTCCCGGATGATTCGGATATGTGGGAAGACGACGGAAATTTCAGGCTGATAGGAACTACTGTGCCGACCGAAACAAGTACGGAAGTCACAGTTTCCTTTCCCCTTGATATTAACGCAGCCACAGAAGAGGAGCTTGTGCAGATAAAGGGCATAGGAAGCGTGGCTGCGGAGAAGATCATCGCCTATCGTGAAAGCGTCGGATACTTTTATTCACCGGAGGATCTTCTTAACGTAGATGGAATAGGTGAAAAGAAGCTTGCGGACATGATGGATTACATTTTTATTGATCCGGAGCTTGTACCTCCCGCTGACAGTGAAGAAAGTGTCCAGGAGGAAACAGATGTTGTATCCTTTATTTCTGAAACAGGGGATAGGGAGACAGTGACGGTATCTGCTGAGGATGCTGCTCCTGTGGTGTTTCCGCTGGAGCTTAATACGGCAACGGCTGAGGAGCTTATGTATATTGACGGGATAGGCGAGGTGCTTGCGGGAAACATCGTTGATTACGCAGAACAATACGGCTTCAATGATGTAAATGACCTGCTTAATGTCAGCGGCATAGGGGAAAGCAAGCTGAAAAGCATATCTCCTTATGTTTATGTTGACAGAGAAAGATTTTCCGAAGTCAGCGGAGATATTTCTTCTGCCGGATAAAGCGGAAGCTCCCGAATCGCCAATTCTGACCCAAATGGGATATTTTTTGTAAAAAAGTATTGTATTTTTTTTAATAATGTGGTATAATTAATTAAATATTTTATGGAGGTTGTGGATCGTGATCAAAAAGGTTATTTCTCTGTTTATTTGTTTTGCGGCTGTATTTACTGTTACGGTGTCCGCATTTGCGCAGTCCGTAGGCTCTGAGGTCGAGGCGGCGTCAAGCGTCCCGTTATACCTCCGATATTATTATGACCAGATGGATAAGGATGCTCAAGCCATTTTTTTAAAGATGAGAAAAGCCATCCTCAATTGCGATAAAAAGGTCACTTTCGACAAGGAGTTTGATAACGCAAGCATTGATGGGCTTATTCAGGTTGTTGAGCTGATTTTCATGTATGATCCTCTGACTTTTAATGTTAATTGGGAAGAAATTTCAGTTGACCCTAAGGATCTGGACGCGCTGGTATTTTCATATTATTATAAAAAGGAAACCTATGACAAGATGGTAGCGGCATATGAGAAAAGGGTGGACAAGATACTTGATAAGCTGACGGACGATATGACTGTATATAAAAAGATCAAGACGATACATGATGCGATAATAAATACTGCTGTATATGATCTTGATGCTCCCAATAATGATAATATATATGGAACGCTTGTCAAGAAGACAGCAAAATGCGACGGCTATGCAAAAACCTTTAATTATATATGCGGCAAGGCAGGTATAAGGTCAATTTGTGTTATTGGAGATGACGATGCATCCAATGATAACATATTACATATGTGGAACAAGGTTTATTATAATAAGCAGTGGTATAATGTTGACGTTACCTGGGACGATCCGGTAAGCGATCTTAAACGTAATATTATCTACGATTATTTCATGATAGATGACGAGACCATGTTCCGTGACCATATTGAGCAGCCCATCAGTTTTGAGATACCTGAGGCAAATGATGATTCCAAGGCTTACTATAAGGTAAACAAAAAATGTGCTGATGATCTGGACAGTGCAAAGGAATTGATAAAGAACAGTGTTATTTCAGCGGCAAAAAACAAAACGACTGTTGTAAGATTCCAGTGTTCCTCAAAGTCATTGTTCAGAAAGGTTGAAAATTACCTCAGCTTTGATACCATTAATGATCTGACTGAATCAATAAACAAAAAAACCGGCAAAAATATCGTTACTTTTGTGCCTGTACCTTACGAGGGTCAGTATTCCTTTACCATTCTGATATTATACGAAAATACGTCACTGGACAGCTATTTTATTGATACGGACGGCTTTGACAGCAGTATTCTCAGTATATTCGAAAAATTTGGAATAAAATAATGCTTTATTTGTTCAGTTTGATTTATTTGTAAAAAAGTATTGTAATTTTTTTAATAATATGGTATAATTAAATAAATAATTTTATGGAGGAAGTGTGTTATGCTTAAAAAATTTCTTTCGTTGTTCCTTTGCTTTGCGGCAGCGTTTACATTGACTGTATCTGCATTTGCACAGTCGGACAGTGCTGCGGTGGAAGCAGCGTCAAGCGTTCCATTGTATCTGAAATATTATTACGATCAGCTCGATGCGAACGGTCAGGCTGTCTTTACACAGCTGAGAGAAGCTGTTATCAAGTGCCAGAAAAAGATCAAGTTTGGCAAAGAATTCGGCAAGCTCAGCTCAGAGGAACTGAGTAAGGTCATTGAACTGCTTGTTTACTTTGATCCTATGTCATTTAATGTTGATTATAGTAAATCAACATATAACACCTCTGATTATACGATGGAACTCGGTTATTATTATAAAAAGGAAACCTTTGACAAAATGGTAGCTGCATATGATAAAAAGGTAGACAAGATACTTGAAAAGCTTACAGATGATATGTCTACATATAAAAAGATCAAAACTATCCACGACGTAATAATAAATACTGCTACATACGATCTTGACGCTGCAAATAACGACAATATATACGGAACACTTGTAAAGAAAAAGGCAAAATGTGACGGATATGCTCATACCTTTGCATACGTATGCAGCAAGGCGGGGATCAGGGCAATAAGTGTTGTAGGATATGATTATCCCATCGAAAATAAGGATGTAGGTCATGCATGGAACAAGGTATACTACAATAAGCAGTGGTATAATGTTGATCTGACCTGGGATGATCCGGTAAACAATATCAAAAAGAATTTATGCTATGACTACTTTATGATAAATGATAAAACTATGTTCCGCGATCATCTTGAGGATAATTTAAGCTTTAAAGTTCCGAAAGCAACAGATAATTCTAAAGCTTATTATCCCGCAAATAAAAAATATGCTGAGGATCTGAGCAGTGCAAAGAGCATAATCAAGAGCAGCATAAATACAGCAGCGAAAAATAAAACTCCCGTTATCAGATTCCAGTGTTCGTCAGAGTCTGTATACAAAAAGGTTCAGGATTATCTTTCCGGTCAGGATATATATGAGATTATCGGATCGGCAAAGAAAAATTACAACAAAAATCTTGTTGACACTGCCTTTAACTATTCAGGAAATGATGGTCAGTATACTGTTACAATTATATTGTTCTTCAAAAATACTTCACTGGATAGTTATTTCTTAGATGCAAGCGCAATAAGCAAGGATATGCGTGATGCTCTTAGCCAGTATGGAATAAAATAATTTCGTATCTATTAACAAAAAGTTATTTTTCTGCAAATCGCTTGACACTCCGACAATATTATGATATAATTTTAATGTTGTTCGGGGTGTGGCGCAGATTGGTAGCGCGCTACCTTGGGGTGGTAGAGGCCGTGGGTTCAAGTCCCGTCACTCCGACCAAAAGAATAAACCTCTCAAATGGCGTGGATGCGTTGTTTGAGAGGTTTGTTTTTATTTCTATATGCGGCTTGGTCAAATTTGGGTCAAAGCTTAGTTGGCGGATTCATATCTATAAGCGGTTTAACATTTTTGGGATGCTACATTATTTTTGAGGACTCAGCGATCCATGCACCATCATTGTCAAAATGTCCGTTCTTATCTTTCATTTGAAGAATGGATTTTCCATAAATATAAGAAGCCCGACTTGGTTCTACGACCCATGCCCCTGTTTTATCAATATATCCTACATCTAACCCGATCCTTACACAGGCAAGACCGTCTTCCCTGAAATTCAGGACATCATCAAATTTTGGCTCAACTATCCATGCCCCTGTCTTGTCTATCAGACCGATCTTATCGCCGGAAGTGACAAAGGCAACACCGTTTTTACAAAAATCTCCCGGCTTATCGAATTGGGGCTCTATGACAAAATTGCCCTGTTTGTCAATAAAACCATACTTATCATTGATAGAGGCATACGCAAGATCATTTCCGACAAACCCAAGCGTGAAGTCGAATTTCGGCTCGATTACAAATTCCCCCTGTTTATTTATATATCCGAATTTATCATTAAGTCTTACAGGAGCAAGATCATCTTCGCCAAAACGCCATAATGCAAAGTCGAACATCGGTTCTACTGCATAATTGCCGTTTATATCAATATAGCCATATTTCCCATCAACTTCTACTTTAGCCAGACCGCTTTCATCAAAGAAAAATGCCCAGTCAAAACGCGGTTCTATAATGATTTTGCCGGTTATATCAATAAATCCGACTTTATCATTTTTATTTTTGATTCGAGCTGTATCATGATCGTCAAAATCCTTTGTAAATATAGCTTTGAATTCAGGCTTTAAAACATAGCTGCCATTTTCGTCGATCAACCCATATTCGTTTTTTATCTTAACACAAGCCAGACCGTTATCATTAAATTTCTCTGCATAATCAAATTGCGGTTTTATTACCCATGTGCCGGCAGTATCAATATATCCGTATTTCTGTTTTATGATTCCTGCTTTTTTGACAAGAGTCAATCCATTCTTTGAAAATGTTCCAATAGATTTAAATATTGGCTTTATGACACGTTTATTATTTTTGTCAATACAGCCGCATCTGTCAAACTGCCACCATCTTTCAAACGGGATCAGACTATAATAAATACGCGCAAGTCCGAATTCGTTGAAATCTTCTGCATAGCCATATTCAGGCTTTATTACCCATGCCCCTGCTCTGTCAATGTATCCATATTTTCTCCTGATCTCAACACGAGCCAGACCGTTTTCAGCAAAGTCGCCCATGCTGTCAAATTTCGGCTTGATGACCCATGAACCCGTTTTGTTTATTAATCCCCACTTACCATTGATACTGACACGAGCCAGACCACTTTCATCGAATTTTTCTGCCTTATCAAACTGCGGCTCAATTGCCCATGCGCCTGTTTCGTCTATATATCCATACATTATTGAATCATCAGGACACCTACCCATTATCGCAGCAAGACCGTTTGAATAGATAATAGGATGAATAACTCCGGCAAGTTCAAAATAATGTTCCATATATGACACCGTTCCTCTTTTCCATGAAAACAGAATTTGCAGTTTGACAGATTGAATGTGTTTGTAATTTTTTGTATTATTATAGCATTCATCTTTGTAAAAGTCAAGCAGCCGTTGACTTTTTCATGCTATTGATGTATAATATAAACAACAAACAAATGGAGGTCTGTCTATGGATAAGGTCAGCGTATATCTTGATAACTGTTGCTATAACCGCCCTTATGACAATCAGACACAAATCAGGGTCAGACTTGAAACGCAGGCAAAACTTCATATTCAAAAGCTGATCGTTGAAAAGAAGATCAATTTGGTTTACTCATACATTTCTGTCTATGAAAACTTGAAAAATCCTGATATTACACGCAGACTTTCAATTACAGATTTTTTCAATCATGCTGCTGTATTTGTTGACACTTCAAAATCTGATAAAGTAACTGAAATAGCTGCCCAAATTATAGAAACAGGCGTTAAGAAAATGGACGCTCTTCACGTTGCTTCGGCTATAATCGGCAAGGCTGATTATTTTCTGACAACAGATATCAGACTTCTTAAATATTCAACAGACAAGATCCATATAATAAATCCTATTGACTTTTCTATTTCGGAGGTGTGATTATGAAAAGTACAAATATGATAATGAGCGACGGAATGAACTGTCTTATTAAAAATCTGGGAGTTCTTGAAACAGAGATATTCATTTCAAACCTGATTCGTGAGCCATTTGATTATACAGAGTGGCGTAGAGACCAGTTTGACGATCTTTCTCTGGAAGAATTAAATGCACAGGCTGTTGAATACAGCTTGAAGAATAATACTACCTGATTTTATGGAAGAATCATTGGTCAAATCTGGGTCAAATATTTGGTCAAATTTGCTCCAATGACCTCAAAAATCTTCAATCAACTTATTACCCAACCTCAAAGAAATGGCTTAATATAGCCGTTTATAGAACAGGCTCAAATAAAATCGGGTCGAGGCTTGACTTTCAAATCTCGTCACTCCGACCAGCGGGGAAGCCTCGCGGCAAAACCGTCCTTGGTTGTCAGGGACGGTCTTCTTTTGGGCACGAACGTATAAAAAAATCTTTTAAATAACCACAGAAAGCGGGGAAGCTCCCGCAGGCAAAAAACGTGAGCCGAAGCCCACGTTTTATTTTTTAGTACACATTGTATTTTTCGCTGGTAAGTCTTTCAGGTGCGGAAGTTAATTGAACGTATCCACCGTTTTACAGAATCGGCTATATAACCTTGCTGAGAAAGCTTTTCAAACGATCGCTGTTGGGATTCTCAAAAAGATTTTTAGGGTCGTTTTCTTCCACAACAGAACCGTTGTCCATGAATATAACACGGCTTGCTACCTCTCTGGCGAATGCCATTTCGTGGGTAACAACCACCATTGTCATCTTTTCCTCTGCAAGCTCCCTCATAACTGCAAGGACCTCTCCCACCATTTCTGGGTCAAGAGCGGAAGTAGGTTCGTCAAAGAGCATTACGTCCGGTTTCATGCAAAGTGCTCTTACAATGGCGATACGCTGCTTCTGACCGCCCGAAAGCTGATTCGGATACGCTCCTGCACGGTCTGCAAGTCCCACTCTTTCAAGCAGGGACAAAGCAGTTTTCTCAGCTTCCTCCCGGGATATTTTCAGAAGCTTCATGGGAGCGATAGTAAGATTTTTCATTATCGTCATATGGGGGAAAAGATTGAACTGCTGGAA
>JAFLUJ010000019.1 GCA_022511485.1 Oscillospiraceae bacterium
TCAGGATAATCCCTTTTCTGCTTACATACGCTTTTCCGTACAGCGGTATATATAAAGTTTTATTTACGCTGTTCAAATTACTTCACCCCTGCAAATTTCGATTTATCGAGCAGTCACCCGATAAAAAAATAATACTATAAAATACCCCAAAAGTCAATCCCTGAAAAAAATGTGTCACCCCCTCCCCCATCATCATATTATGTATTGAAGCCGCGTGACAGCGGCTCAGAAAGGAATCAACTTAATGGGTATTATCAATTATAGTAAAACATTCAGTACAACGAACCTTGAATGTGAAGGCTCGTTCCAGATAAATCTTGCATTAGCTGCGGGCACTGATATAAGATCCGGACCTGCTGACATCGTTCTGCTGATCGACCGCTCCGGAGATATGTCAGGAGCGCCTATTGCAAACATTAAAAACGGCGCTAACGCACTTATTGACGCCATTGCCGAGGCTACAGACGGTACAGAATCCGGTCAGATCGGATATGGAAGCCGCATTTCAATTGTCAGCTTTGCCGGCTCGGCAACAACAGACACGGAGCTTATCACCGATGTAAGTGAGCTTAAAGAAGCAGTCAACAATATCCAGATAGCTGCGGGTACAAACGTAGCAGCCGGTTTTACAATGGCAAATGAGGTTCTTCAGTCCGCCACAAACACTAAGATCATTGTATTGTTTACAAACGGTCTGTATTCTTCCGGCGGAAACGCAAGCAATATCACTGCACAGTTAAGAGCTGCAGGCACTACTATTTTTGTCTTTGGTCTGTCTGCCGGTGAGGGTATTAATGAAACTGCCATAGCAAACTGGGCTTCCAAGCCGTCTTCTGCCTTTGTAAATATTGAGCAGGACGGCAGCGGATTTGCAGACTTCTTCGACAGCATTACAGGAAACCTCCAGAATGTCGGTGCAACAAATATCACTATCACCGATACAGTATCACCATGCTTCAGGATCACCGGTACTTCCATGCCGACACAGGGTCAGGCAAGACTGCTTGACAATAACACCGTACAGTGGACGATAGAGGATCTTGGCACAGATGCCATTGAGGGCGTAGAGCTGACATTTACAGTAGAGAGCCTTGGCACCTGTACAGGAGAGCTCCAGCCTAACCAGTCCACAGTATACACTGATACAGAGGATAACGTTGTAGATTTCCCGTCTCCCACACTTGCTGTGGACTGCACAGAAGTTGTTATTCCAGAGGGCTGTCCTGAGCCTATTGCGCTCGCTGTTGACGGCTGTCAGGATACTGTCGAGCTTGATGCCGGAAATCTTGTAATTGACTCACTTGGCTGCATTGCATCTCTTGATGTTACACTCCAGGACGTATGTCCTAACAAGCGTGTAGCCCTTGCAGTCATCCTTACAGAGGTAGACGAGGACGGCACAGAGTACAACCGCGGAATGAAGACCATGGTCATCCCTGCTCACACAAGGGAGTTCTGCACAGATGTAACTGTACGTTGCATCAAGTTTGTTCTTCCTGCAAGCCTGAGTGTTGCAGAGGACGACGCTCCCTGCGCTGCACGTAATTTCAACGCAAGATTCCTTGCAAACTATATCGACAGCGGCTTTACCTGCTGCTCAGACAACGACGATGTGTGAGTAACTGTATAATATCTGACGCACACGGATACCGCTTTGCGGTATCCGTTACATATTTTATGATTTATACTATTGTTTACAAAATATTAGCTCGTGAAATTATCCTACAACTATATCGTCCTGCTGTTGACTTTGGCATAAAATATTGATATAATTAGTTTAATACATAGTATCGGTAAAATTTGAAAGGGAATGATCTTATGTGCCGTACAGCAAAACACCCTGAGTGGCTTGACAATGCAGTATTTTATGAAATATATCCCCAGTCATTTATGGATTCAAATGGTGACGGTATAGGAGATTTCAAGGGTATTATAAGCAAGCTGGATTACATAAAGGAGCTTGGCTGCAATGCAATATGGCTCAATCCCTGCTTCAAATCTCCCTTTGGCGACGCTGGCTACGATGTTGAGGATTATTTTACCGCTGCTGAAAGATACGGTACAAATCAGGACTTGTACGATCTCTTTGAAGAAGTCCACAAAAGGGGGATGCACGTTATCCTCGACCTTGTTCCGGGACACACTGCTGTTACTCATCCATGGTTCAGACAGTCTATGAAAGCGGAGAAAAACGAGTTTACCCATCGTTACATATGGTCGGATTCCATTTGGGAGAACACTGCTCCACTGGAATGTATAAGAGGTATCTCCGACAGGGACGGCTCTGCGGCGGTGAATTTCTTTTCCCATCAGCCTGCTTTGAACTACGGATATTTCCGTCCCGAAAAATCCTGGCAGCACCCTATGGATTCTGAGGACGCCCTTGCAACTGCGGAGGCAATAAAAGAGATCATGCGTTTCTGGCTGAAAGCTGGATGCGACGGTTTCCGGGTGGATATGGCAGGATCTCTTGTTAAAAACGATAACGAAAATTCCGATGGAAACGTTGCGCTGTGGAAAAATTTCAGAGAGTTTCTTGACAGGGAATTTCCAGATGCAGCGATGATCTCCGAATGGGGAGAGCCGGATAAATCCCTCCGGGGAGGCTTCCACATGGATTTCCTTCTGCACTTTGGATCTTCTCACTATAATGACCTTTTCAGATGTGCCGAGCCTTATTTTTCTTCCCGGGGAAGGGGAGACATCACAGAATTTCTGAAAAAATACATAGAGAACAGGGAAAAAACCGATGGCAAGGGACTAATCTGTATTCCCTCCGGAAATCACGATATGGACAGATTAAGGAGACATCTTGACACTGAGGAAATGAAGATCGCCTTTGCATTTCTGCTGACCATGCCGGGAGCTCCATTTATTTATTACGGCGACGAGATCGGTATGCGTTATGTGGAGAATGTGGTCTCCGTTGAAGGAGGATACGGCAGGACAGGTTCACGTTCTCCGATGCAGTGGGATGGCGGCAAAAACGCAGGATTTTCCTCCGCCCCGGAAGATAAGCTGTATATCCCGTTAGACCCGGATACAGACCGTCCTACAGCGGAATCAGAAATGAGCAGCGAAAGCTCCCTCCGAAGCGAGGTAAAAAGACTGATAGAGTTCAGGCAGTCCCACGCTGCTCTCCAAAGCCGGGGAGGGATACAGTTTGTCACATACAGCGGTTATCCTCTGGTTTACGAGCGCTCGGACGAAAATGAAAAGCTGCTTGTCGCAATAAATCCATCCGGTGAAGAAAAAAGCTTTGCTTACTCAGAAGAGCTTGGAGATGTTCTATATATCTATGGCAAAGGAGTTTCAAAAACCGGGGAGACAGTGACTGTTTCCGGACAGACAGCGGCGGTCATAAGGATAAAATAAAGGAGATGTGGAAATGTCCTTGTACGGTAAAAAAAGTATGCTTATAAGTGAACTGAAAAAGCGCAGAAGTATATGCTGGTATCCGTCGGCAGGGAGCGATTTCAGACCTCTGCTGTATTTGTCAAAGCCTTTTTATGATAAGCATAAAGAGCTATCCGACGATAAGGATGTGTTTCCCGATCTTTTTATTATGACCGATTATCAGGAATCCGAATATACAGGATATTCGGATGTTTACCACTACGATTATATGCGCAAGTACTATCCCAATGATTTCGATAAAATATCCAAGGGGACGCTTCGGCGGGGGGATATTCTGTACAGGGATCACCGCACATCTATAACGGTAAAGGACGTCATAAAAATCGTTATAGACGGAATGGAAGTCAAAAAGGAGCTGGTCACTTCCGGGATCCCCGAATGGTACGGTCAGGGCTACTGCATAACCGTGGAAGTCAATTCCTTTAACATCCCTGACCAGAAGCTTGGAAAATGGGATATGGATATTGTCTATCTTTATGCCGAAAACACAGCCTTTGCAAAGCATATCCTGATACAGAATCAGATAAATGTTGATTTCATCGTGAGCGTGAGGTACGGCGGAAATTTCGGCGGAAGCACAAATTTCGGAGGCTGGCTTTTTTATATTGCAGATACGCTGGACGTAAAATATTATATTTCTCCGCCTATTGACCATATACCCGATTACCAGAATGCTGATGTTATGGAGTATCTGAAAGAGGATGCCGAGATCATTTTTGAGAGACCGCGGCTCACTCCATTGTATGAAAAAGAATGGCATGAAAATGAGATCGTGAATTGGTACAGAGTGGAAAGATGATCTTGAATTACATAGAAATTTTAAAGCTGTCCCGGAGCTTATCATAAAAATGCTCCGGGACAGCTTTTACTCTAAGAAAAAGTGCTGAAAACGCTTGACAAACTTTTCTTTTTTTGCTACAATACAATTGTTATATAACAATTGTAATACCAATCTCTGAAATGTTGGTAGACAAAGGTGACGAGCGAAAATTTTGTCAGACAAGGAAGCCGACCGCCGCCTTACTGGCGTAAGGCAAGGGAGACTGACGATGTATGACAAAATTTTCGCCGTCAGATTTGTCTACTGTTATTTCAGGGATTGGTATAATACAAAGGAGTGAAACAATGCCTCCAAAAGCGAAAATCACAAAAGAGATGATAATAAAAGCAGGCTTTAATATCGTCCGGAATGAGGGGAAGGACAGCCTGAACGTCCGGAGGGTCGCTGCTGAGCTTGACTGCTCCACCCAGCCGATAATGTATCACTACAAAACCGTAGACGAGCTGCAAGCCGATATTTATGCAGCCGCAGACAGCTTTCACACGGAATATATCATGCAGCCGGACAGTAAGACGGACAATCCCATGCTTTCGATAGGAATGAACTATATCAGGTTTGCGCATGATGAGAAATTTCTGTTCCGTTTTCTTTTTCAATCGGATAAATTTCAGAATATAAGTCTTACGGAGCTGATAGCAGGTGAAGGATCAGAATTTCTGCTTAAGCCTCTGACCCGGCAGACGGGACTGACGATGGAACAGGCAAGGGAAGTCTTTGAAACGCTGTTTGTGTGCGTCCATGGTCTGGCAAGTCTTCTTGCGAATAATTCCATAGAATATGATGAGGAACACTGTATCAGGCTTCTGTCAAATACTTTTACAGGTATTGTGGGAGTTGTAATGAAGGGAGAACAAATATGAAAAAGCTATTTGAAAAAAATGAAGTCACCTTTGCGGTGATCCTGATAGTTGTTTATGTGGTGGGTTCAAGTATTATGATGAATCTTTCCGAAAGTCTTGGTTCGGAATTTCTTGCGCAAATGATCTTTCATATTGTGATGTCCGTCATGATATTTGTTTTTATAAAGAAAAACGACCTGATGAATTATCTGGGGCTTTGCAGTCCGGAAGTTCCCGCGGGGAAAATGCTGTTCTATATCCCGCTGCTTCTTCCCGCAGTAATGCCGATATTCTTTGGTATCGGTTTAAGATATTCCCCTATGGAAATGGTTTTCCGCACCGTCAGCATGATTTGTGTTGGCTTCCTTGAAGAGATAATATTCAGAGGCTTCCTGTTCAAGGGAATATGCAAAAGTAATGTGACCAGAGCCATTGTTATTTCCTCTGTAACATTTGGTATCGGACACATTGTCAATCTTCTGAACGGATACGATATAGTCAAGGAGGTTATTCAGATAATCTATGCGGTGTGCGTGGGATTTTTGCTGGTGTTTATTTTCTACAGGACCGGAAGTCTTATCATGTGTATTGTTTTCCACTCTCTGAACAATAGCCTGACCGCTTTTGCCACAACAGACTGGGGAGAATCCTCATCCCTCAATATGATACTGCTGGCTGTACGTCTTATAATAATGGTGGCATACACGGTATATATTGTAAAATTCATACCCAAAAGAGCCGAATGACAAAGATACATATGAATGTCAAAAAGCACAGACCATCAGAGTCTGTGCTTTTTTATATGTTTTAGTCATTATCATTTTTCGTTTGGTCTGACTGATTTTAAAAGCAATATGACCGCACATATAATAAACGGCAATCCCGCAAGAACACCAATTGGCGCAGGTCCAAGCAGAATTGCCGAACCTGTATTTGGCATACAGATAGCTATAGGGATCGTACCTGCAGCATTGATCGCTCCGTGGAAAACCGAAGGTATCCAGATACATCCGGTCTTCTCATACAGCCAGTCACACAAAATTCCTGCTGTTGTGGTGAAGATGCAGAAGATCAGCATTCCCACAATGGGGAATCCCACATAGTCCGTGCCATACTCATATCCAATCAGCCAGATGAGGGGGGAATGCCATATTCCCCAGATGACGCCGCCGATCAGCCATCCCTTTCTCCTGCCGAATCTTGCTTTCAGCTGAGGATACAGAAATCCCCGCCAGCCGGCTTCTTCGCCCGCTGCCAGAAGCATATTCACCAGCGGAGTGTATGTCAGACAGCCAACGACAGAGATCAGGATATACACAGGATATGTTATCCCTTGTGCTTCTAACTGTTTAAGTGCTTCTGCCCCGCCGATCGCTTCAAGATACTCTCCGCTCAGATCAAAATGTCCGGGAAAGACAACAAAATACAGCACCGCGCCGATGGCAGTCAATACGGCAGGAAGAAGCCATGCTGCAAAAAGGAATTTGATTTTCCCCTTTAGATGGGGCTTCCAGCCCATTCCCGCAAGCTTGTTTCCCGAAAGAAGCACTCCAAACAGCGGTACAAACATCGTGCCCGCCGTAATAAGCTGCCCGACTATAGCAAGTCCGTTATGGTACAAAATTGCTACGACGATCTGTATAGCATATGTTATCAGGAATGTCCAGATCAGATATTTTGTCGTTCCTTTTTTATTGAAAGTTACATCATTCATGGATCTCAGCCTCCTCTCTTGCCACTTCCATGCAGAAGCCGTGATGACTGCAGGAAGTGCAGGTAAGTTTACGGGCAGCAGGCGTATGATTTGCAAATAATGCCTCCTTGAGTGTCGGCTGGAAAACCGTATGGCATTTGGGGCAGAGGTAAGCTACATTCCTGAAATAATACCGCGAGATAAAAATTCCATGTGGAACTGCAATGACTGCCCATGTCACAAACAGCCACCAGAAGCCCTTTGTGATCCACAGGATAATGGATACCCACTGGAGTACATTGACAGGAATACCGATCGTCAGTAAATTCATGTGGATCTTTTTCAGTTTTTTTCTGTTTGACATTATATATGCTATGTCACCGATGGATTCGACAGAGATCGTTTTTACGCTTTTCAGCTCCTGTCTGAGGGTTTCCAGTTTGTCCAGCTTCTCCTGACTCTCTCTGATCTCTTTTTTCAGATCCTGTTCCTGCTGCTCCAGCAGCAATGAGATAATGCTGCCCGGATCTTTTTCGGAAAGCATCTGAGAAATAGCATCAATGGGAAGCCCTAAATCTCTCAGGAAGCAGATGATCTTCATGCGTTTCAGGTCATCTTCCGAGTACAGCCGTCTGCCTCCTTCTGACAGCTCTGCCGGAATAAGGATACCGCGGGTATCGTAATACTGAACGGTTCTGACTGTCACTCCGCAGAGCTTTGCGATCTCTCCTGTCGTATATTTTGACATAGCTTTTCACCTCCTTAACGTTAAGTATAACTCATGACGCAGCGTCACAAGCAACCCCTGACGCAAGGGGATTTTTCAATTATTAATTAAAAATCCACCCTGATAAGCAGAGTGGATCTTTTTTGCTGAAGTTATCTCTTGGAGAACTGAGGAGCACGTCTTGCAGCTTTGAGACCGTACTTCTTTCTTTCCTTCATTCTCGGGTCACGAGTGAGGAAGCCTGCTTTCTTAAGAACAGGACGAAGGTCTCCGTTTGCCTGGAGCAGAGCTCTGGAAAGTCCGTGACGGATAGCGCCAGCCTGACCTGTAACTCCGCCGCCTGCTACTGTGCAGACAATATCAAACTTGTCGGAATTCTCGGTGAGGATAAGAGGCTGCTTAACTATAAGCTTGAGAGTTTCAAGACCGAAATAGTCATTGATGTCTCTGCCGTTTATTGTGATGTTTCCACTGCCTGCGAAAACTCTTACTCTTGCAACAGAGCTTTTTCTTCTGCCTGTGCCGTAAAAATATGGCTGTTTAGATTCGTACATTTACTCCGCCTCCTTATATCTCGTAGTTCTCAGGCTTCTGAGCTGCGTGCTCATGCTCTGCGCCTGCATAGGTTCTCAGACGCTTAAGAGCTGCTCTGCCTAAAGTATTGTTGGGGAGCATACCGTTTACAGCAATTTTCATTGCTCTCTCGGGCTCGTTTTTCATCATATCGCTGTACTTGATCTCCTTAAGACCGCCGATCCAGCCGGTGTGCCACTTGTAGGTTTTCTGCTCCAGCTTCTTGCCTGTAAGAACAGCCTTTGCGCAGTTGATGATTATAACGTGATCTCCACAGTCAGCGTGGGGAGCGAAGGTAGGCTTATTCTTTCCGCGGAGTATGGAAGCTGCTTCTGCGGCAACGCGTCCAAGCGGCTTGTCCGAAGCGTCAAGCACATACCATTTGCGGCTGATCTCGTTTGCCTTTGGCATATAAGTTGACATAGTCATTCTCCTCTTTAATAGATTTTTGTCCGGCGACAGAGCTTACAGAACGTTTGCAACTCATAAACGCTTATGGTAAATGCTTCTGTCCGACGCAACATTAACCATTATACACGGTAAAAACAGCAAAGTCAATAGTCAAATTGCCGAATTTTTAAAATATATCCCTCATTCTCTTTAAATCTCTGCGATTTGCTCTGAATCTCTCTGTTTCTCATGTTTCATTTCATTTTGGCGGGGAACTTAAATCATAATTTAGTGTCGTAGGGATTGTTGTGAATTTCTATTGTTGATTCGTTATTTTTTACTTGTTCACAAAGGAGTGGGTGTCAGGAAACCACGGGGGAGGGGAAACAAAACCCAACAAAAATCGGCATCCCCTCCCCCGAGTTTCCCTACCCCCACACCCCCTACCTTCCTTACCCCCTTCCCTGCCGATTTTTACACGGAAAAAGAAAGATATAGTAACTAATTTATTTTGTAAATTGTCCAGTGCCAGCAACCTATACAGAATTAACTCGCAGTTGTTACTAATTTATTTTCCACAAAAAAGCTGTTCAGTAAGTTTTACATGAAATATTCTGCGTACTTAAAGCAACCAGAACATTTCATGTAAGCCTGTTTGAACAGCTTTTAGTGGAATAGAATTTAATAACAACCGCCTATTGATTCTTTAGCCGATTCAGACACAGTACATCTGAACGGTATTGATATAATTTTGTCTTTTCTTTCATGTATAAAAATCGGCAAAGGAGAGGGTAAGGAAGGTAGGGG